>NZ_JAGWCX010000046.1:0-34383 GCF_020657775.1 Clostridioides sp. ZZV14-6345
GAACCCTGTGACTTTAGTCATGGGAGGTTCAGTCAGAGAGGATTTCTCTTGAATTTTGGATAGAGACGTTTGAAAAGTATGGATATACTATGACTAAGGAAATCTATACATCAGTTATGGGAAGAAATCGTAAAGGGATAATAGAAGGTCTTACAAATATATACGATAGCTCTGTACCAATAATAGATTTATATGATGAAAAAACTAAAAATATGATTGAATTTATGGATAGGGAGGGAGCTCCTATTAAATTAGGAGTCAATGAACTAATCTCTTTTTTAAAGGAAAATGGATACAAAATGGCTGTTGCAACGTCAACAAAGAGAGAAAGAGCAGTAAAGAGATTAGCTAAGGCAAATTTAAAAGATTACTTTGATGCTATAGTTTGTGGAGATGATGTTGTAAACTCTAAACCAAATCCTGAGATATTCTTAAAAGCAGCTAAAAAGATAAATATTAATCCAAAAAATTGTATTGTTATAGAGGATTCGCCTATGGGAGTTGAAGCTGCATACAATGGTGGTATAAGGTGTATAAATGTACCAGATTTAAAAGAACCAGATGAGCAAATTAAATCACAATCACATAAAATACTTGAGAATTTATTAGAGGTTAGAGAATACCTAAAAAGTTTGAACTCTAAAGAGTGTCACAATCTATAATATAAAATATTAATCAAATAAATCTAATATAATTTCTTTGATTTAGAATAAATCCATGAATATGAGAAAAAATAAGTATAAACAACTAGGAGGAATATTCATGGATAATGTAGGTTCTCTATTATATTTTTTATTTAATTTTTTCTTATATGGTTTTATAGGTTGGATAATTGAAAATTTATATAGTTATTATAAACAAGGTCATTTTCAAGAAGATGGATTTTTAAATGGACCATTTAAACCAATGTATGCAATTGCAATGTCGATTGTAATAGAGGTCTCAAGGTTTATTGACCCAAATAATATATTTGCATTGCTTTTATTATGTCTAGTAGTACCAACTGTAGTAGAGTATATTACAGGAATACTTATGAAAGTATATTTTAATAAGGTCTATTGGGATTATTCAGATTATAAGTACAATAGTAGAGGTATAGTATGTCTAAAGTTTTCTATATATTGGACTATATTGACTTTTATTGGAGTCAGATATTTTCAAGTATATATAGTTGATACTTTATATAGTCTTATAATGCCTTACTGGCCAATTATTGTAACTATATTGTTAGTAGCATTGTTTGTAGATGAAATTTTTACTATAAAGTTTTTGAGAGGAAATAAAGATATAGTAGAAAGATAACTTTAAAAATATAGGTTGAATTTATATTGCAGTTAAAAGAAAGCTATGTTAAAATGGTGAAATCATTTAAAAGTAGCTTTCTTTTTTATTTGATAAAATTATTTTGAAAAATGGTGATAAGTTGTAAAGTTTTCTATTAAAATTAAAATAAAGTGTAGAAAATGAGGAGTGATTTATGGTGGATAAAATAAGATTTGGTATTATTGGAACAAGCAATATAGCAAATATATTTCTAAGAGCTGCATCTAGGGTTAAAGAATTTGAATTAGTTGCTGTATATTCTAGAAATTTAGAAAAAGCTAGAGAATTTGGAGCTTTACATGGAGCAAGTATTTTTTTCGATGATTTAGAACAAATGGCTAAATCGAATGATATAGATGCTGTATATATAGCTTCTCCAAATGCAATACATTCAAAGCAAGCCATTACTTGCTTAAAACACAAAAAACATGTGCTTTGTGAAAAATCGTTAGCATCTAATTTAAAAGAAGTAAAATTAATGATAAAAACAGCTAGAGAGAATAATGTATTACTTATGGAAGCTATGAGGATTACATGTGTTCCAAACTTTAGAGCAGTTAAAGAAAACTTGTATAAAATAGGGAAAATAAGAAGGTTCTTTGGAAGCTATTGTCAATATTCTTCAAGATATGATAAATATAAAAATGGAATTATAGAAAATGCCTTTAAAAAAGAATTGTCAAATGGTGCATTGATGGATATAGGAGTGTATTGTATACATCCTATGGTAAATTTATTTGGAGCCCCAAAGTCAGTAAAGGCAATTTCTCATATACTTCAAACTGGAGTTGATGGAGAAGGTTCAGCTATATTTCAATACGATAACATGGATGCAATAATTCAGTATTCTAAAATAGCTGATTCTTATATACCATCTGAAATACAAGGAGAAGAGGGAAGTATAATAATTGAAAAACTTAATCTATTTGAAAAAGCTATTATTAAATATAGAGATGGAAGAGAAGAAGATATATCCATTTCAAAAGAAAAAGCAGAGGAAAAGCCTAGAGAAGTAGAAGGAATGTATTATGAACTTGTAGAGTTTATAAGCCTTATAAATAACAATAAAATAGAGTCGAATATAAATTCTCATGAAAATTCAATAATAGTAATGGAAATTATGGATGAGATAAGAAGGCAAAGTAATATTGTTTATCCAGCTGATAGTATATAATTTATCTTATAAAATATATACTAATGTATAATATATATTTCTAAATAAATTTAATTTTAAATTAAGTTAAAATGTATACATAATTAAGTATTAAAATGTCAAATTATAAGTATTAAAAAGTAATAAAAAGAAAGTTATCTTTTAGCACTTTTTTATCTTTTTTTACAATTTTGTAACAGTATAAAAAAAAGTTTTGACGATTTTATTACAATTTTGTAGTTGAATATATATATCAAAACTAATATGATTAATAATAACATAAAATTGAAAATTTTTAGAGGAGAGAAAATATGAGAAAATTGATATACTTTATTACACCGTTTATAATAGGCGTAGTATTTTTATTTGGACTAGACAAATTTCTTGATTCTAAAACTGATGAACTTTTGAGGGAGAAAAATCTACTTCCAATTATGGATGATACTTTAAGTGATATAAAAGATAAAGGTGTTACAGCAAATAATCATTTTTTAAGAGAAAAAGATATTATGATTTTGGGGTCATCAGAACTTAGTAATTCAACAAAACAACATCCAAAGTACTATTTTAATACGAATAGGAGTAAAAATAAGGTATTTGCAATTGGGACAGCCTATACTCAGACATTACAAGATGCTGCGATATTAGGAAGTATGAATCCTAATATTGATGATAAGAAGGTGGTCTTGTTAATTTCTATGCAATGGTTTATGGAGAAAGATGGAGTCACAAGTCACCATTATCAGTCTAGATTTTCACCAATACAATTTTATCGATTTTTAGATAATCCAAAAATATCTAAACAAAATAAGATTGAATATGCAAAAAAATCAAGTAAGTTATTGTGGAAAAGTGACGAGTATAAAGCAGAAGCATTATATGCTAAGTTATATGAGCCTAAGACATTGTCTGAAAAAGCTGAGAAGGTACTTTTAGAGCCTTATTTTCAAGGACGAAAGTATTGTATAGGTCTAAAAGAAAAGGGTATACTTTATAAACGATTAATTAAGCTAGATAAAAAAAGAAAAGAAAAAAGAAAAAGACCAATAAACTGGTCTTATGAGAGAAAGAAAGCTATTGAAGATGCTAAAAAAAGAGTTGGTAGAAATCCACTAAATATTGATAAATATTATTATAAAAAACATTTTAAAGATGGTTTAGATCAATATAAAGGAAGAGATAAAGATGTAAATCTATTGACTTCTAAGGAATTTGAAAGTTATAAACTTATGTTAAATGTATGTACTGACTTAGGTATTAAGCCAGTTGTTGTATTAATCCCAAGTATGGATAAATTCTATGATTTGACTGGTATATCTGAACAAGAAAGAATTCAATACTATGATAAAGCACAAAACATAGCAGAAAGCAAAGGCTTTAAAGTTCTAAACCTTAGGGATAAAGGGTCAGATAAATATTATTTAAGAGATGTAATGCATCTTGGTACGAAAGGATGGGTAGATGTTTGTGAGAGATTATTTAAAATATTTAAAGAGCAATAAGGATTTGGCAACTAGTATTTGTTTAACTATGGTTATAATATTGGCGATAGGGGTTCTAACATTTACTCCATTTAAAGAATTGCCATTTATTTATAACGGATTTTAAAGGAGTATTCTTATATGAAAATTATTGAAGGAATAAAAAAATATTCAAATACAAATAGAGTAGCACTAATGTGTAATGGAGATAAACTTTCTTATAAAGATTTAAATGAGTATTCAGATGCTATATCAGTATATTTAAAAGATTTATATAAAGAAGAAGATACTCCTATAGTAATTTATGGTAATAAAGAAAATATGATAATGGCATGTATGATAGGAGCTTTAAAATCAGGTAGAGCATATGTACCTCTTGATATTAGTTTTCCACTTGATAGAGTTTTTGAAGTTACTAAAGAGATAAAACCCAAGGTATTATTTAATTTTAGTAATGAAAAAGATTTTGGAGATATAAATGTAATTGATATGGATAAACTGAAGGACATAATAAATGAATATAAGGGAAAAGTATTACATAAAGAAAACTGGGTAAAAGATGATGAAAATGCATATATATTATTTACCTCAGGAAGTACAGGAAAACCAAAAGGAGTTCAAATAAGTTCAAATAATTTGGATAGCTTTTCGGATTGGATAAGCACATATCTAAATATAGATGGAAGTGAAAAAGTAATAATGAATCAAGCAGCATATTCTTTTGACCTTTCAGTTACAACAATATATCCTGGTCTTATTCATGGAGCTACATTATTTTCAATATCAAAAGATGTACTAGCAGATTATAAAGAATTATTTAGACAATTTAGTATGTCAGATATAGCTGTATGGGTATCAACTCCTTCTTTTGCAGGTGTATGTGTAACAGAAAAAGAGTTCAATAGTGAAATGCTTCCTAAGCTTGAGTCAATGATATTCATAGGAGAAGCACTTTCAAAAAATCTTACTAAAGAACTTATGAGTAGATTTCCAAATACAAGAATTATCAATGGATATGGACCAACTGAAGCTACTGTTGGTGTAAGTGTAAACGATATGACTCAGGAAGCTATAGATGATAAAAAGAGTCTTCCAGTTGGGTATCCTATGTCAAATTGTAAAATAAAAATACTTGATGAAGATGGAAACGAACTTAAGGAAAATGAAAAAGGTGAGATTATAATAATTGGACCATCAGTTTCTAAAGGGTACTTTAATAATAAAGAAAAGACTGATGAAGTATTTTTCTACGATGAAATAGATGGTGTAAAGTGGAGAGCTTATAAAACTGGAGATATGGGATATCTTTTAGATGGAAATATATACTACTGTGGAAGGAAAGATTTTCAGATTAAATTAAATGGATTTAGAATTGAAATAGAAGATATAGAAAATAACTTGAGAAAAGTACATAATGTAAAAAATGCAGTAGTTTTACCAATATATAAGGACGAAAAAATTGCTTATTTAAAAGGTATTGTTGAGTTAAATGAAAAGAATGATTTAAGTAATATTAAAAATGGGATGATAATAAAAAAGGAACTGGGAAAATATATACCTTCATATATGATTCCAAGAAATATTTCAATAATCTCTGAGTTTCCAACAAATATCAATGGCAAAATAGACAGAAAGAAACTTATGGAGGAAATTTAATGATTTTTTCACAGTACGGAGATTATTTTTATCTTTATATATTATTATTAACATCAATACCAGCAGTGATTTTAGGTCTAATGGGCAAGAATATAAAGTATTATGGCATGTTGGCAAGTTTATTTATGATATTCTTAATAGTAGGAATAGATGTTCAACTAAAATACTTGGTGATATTTATTATTCTTGAAGTAATAATAGTTAAAGGATATGAATATGTAAGAAGAAAAACTAAAAATAAATATATATATTGGGGCTTTTTGTTTGCATCAATGCTTCCAATAATAATCAATAAAATATCTCCAGTTACTTCTTTTGGGATGATTGGATTTATTGGAATATCATACTTAAATTTCAGAGCTATACAGATGGTTATTGAAATTTATGATGGTTCTATAAAAGAGGTTAAGATTTCAAGGATGCTTTACTTTATGTTATTTTTTCCAACATTAAGTTCTGGTCCTATTGATAGATCAAGAAGATTTGAACAAGATTTGGAAAAACAAATCTCTAGAAAAGAGTATCTAGAAGAGTACTTACTGGCAGGAATAAAAAATATTGTCATGGGAGTAGGTTATAAGTTTGTTATAGCATTTTTGATAAATACATATTGGGTATCAATAACACCTAAAGATATGAGTTTTATAAATATTTTAAGTTATATGTATGCATATAGCTTGTACCTGTTCTTTGATTTTGCAGGATATAGCTTATTTGCTATAGGTACAGGATATATATTTGGAATAAAAGTACCTATAAATTTTGACAAGCCATTTATCAGTAAAGATATGAAGGAATTCTGGACAAGATGGCATATAAGTCTTTCAAGATGGTTTGGAGATTATATTTTTTCTAGATTTGTTATGTCATCAATGAGAAAGAAAAGATTTAAGAAAAGAACTACTGCTGCTCATGTAGCTCAGATGATAACCATGATAACAATGGGATTTTGGCATGGACTAACTTGGTATTACGTTGCTTATGGAGTATATCAAGGATTGGCACTTGTTTTAACTGATATATATCAGAGAAAATCTAAATTTTATAAAAAACATAAAAAAGAAAAATGGTTCGAGAGAGTTCAAATTTTCATTACATTCCATGTTGTATGTTTTGGATTACTGATATTCTCAGGTTATTTAGCTTAATTTTAAGGAGGCAAATTTATGCAAGAAACAGTTATAGAAATATTTGAAGATGTATTAGGTACTGATGAGATAAGAGAAGATTTAGACCTTAACTTATTTGAGACAGAGCTTTTAGACTCATTAGCTATAATTGAAGTTTTACTTGAAATTGAAAATAGACTAGGAATAGAGCTTCAACCAACTGATTTAGAGAGAAAAGATATGTCTAGTGTAAATAATTTAGTAAAATTCTTGGAAACAAGAAAATAAATTATTAATTAGGTTTTAAATATTAATTTTTAAAATAAAGTTTGACAAAGTCCATCTGGTATTAATATTTGATGGACTTTTTTATATTAGATAATATTTTAATGTTATTTTAAATTGAATTCTAATTAAGTAAAAAGATTTAATATAAATATGATTTAATAAATAAAGGTATTATTGTAATATTATAGGAGCAAAATATATTATTATATTTAGGAGGAAGATTAATGTCTTTAAATTCGATAGATAGAAAAAAAGAAATACTGAAATTATTGGATTCAAAAGGTAAGGTAAATACTAAAGAGTTAGTAAAAAGACTAGAAGTATCATCAGAAACAATAAGAAGATATTTGGAAGAATTAGAAAATGAAAATAAATTAAAAAAGGTATATGGTGGTGCTATAAAAATAAATTATGGTGTGATTGAACCAGAACATATAAAGAGAAATAGTACTAATTTAGATAAAAAGCAAAGTATTGCTAAATATGCAGCTAAGTTTGTGAATGACAATGAGTCAATCGTCATAGATGAAGGTACTACCAATTTGCAAATTGTAGATTACATAGTATCTATAAAGAATTTAAAGATTATTACAAATTCTTATCCAGTTCTATCAAAATTGATTTCTTATGAAAATCAAGACTTATTTGATGGAGAAGTTATATTTATTGGTGGAAAAGTAAATTTAAAACATCAAAGGACAGCATGTCCAATGTCAATAGATACCATGAAAAATTTATATGTAGATAAGGCTTTTATATCTAGTGAAGGTATACTTGATAGCTTTGGAATTAGTAGTATAGACCAAAATAAAGCGTTGTTATCAGAAGCATATATAAAAAATTCAAAAGAAAGCTTTGTATTGTGTGATAGTTCTAAAATAGGAATTGTTAGTATGTATAAGATAGTAGACTTAGAAGAATTGGATTTTGTCATTTGTGATGTAGAGCTCCCAATTGAATGGAAAGATAAGTTAAATGAGATAAATACAACATGGATAGAAGCAAAATAAACACTATAATTTTATATAGTACAACTGGGCTTAATACAACCAAGTTCATAGAATATAGTCAGTTCATAGATTAAGATTAGAAAGTAAATTTTAGATTGTAATTTAGAGTTTTGTGGAAATTTGATATAAAATAAAAAAACAACTAGAAACAATTAAAAACAACTAAAAACAGAAATTTAATATATATTTAACCTAAATATGATGTATAATTAACATATGAAAGTTATACTTTAGAAGTAAAAACAATTAAAAACACAAAAATTCTAAAAAGAATCTATGGAGGCTATGAAGATGAAAAAGATATATGGAGAAAAAATAAAGGCAGTAGTATTTGATTGGGCTGGAACAACGGTAGATTATGGATGCTTTGCACCTCTTAATGTATTTATAGAGATATTTAAAAGAAGAGGTATAGATGTAACAATGGAAGAAGCAAGGAAACCTATGGGAAAATTAAAGATAGACCATATAAGAGAAATGTGTGAAATAGATAGAATAAAAAATCTTTGGTCAGAGAAGTTTGGAAAAATACCAACTGAAGAAGATGTAAATGAGCTTTATGCTGAATTTGAGCCAATGCTATTTGAAACATTAGAAGAGTATACAACTCCAATTCCTCATGTTGTTGAAACTATTGAAAAATTAAGAAAAAATGGATTAAAAATAGGTTCTACAACAGGTTATACAAGAGAGATGATGAACATAGTTGAACCAAATGCAGCAAAGAAAGGATACTCACCAGATTTTCTTGTAACACCATCAGAGGTATCTCAAGGAAGACCATATCCTTGGATGTGTTATAAAAATGCTGAAGCTCTAGGGATATCTCCTATGAGTTCTATGGTAAAAGTAGGAGACACAATAAGTGATGTAAAAGAAGGTATAAATGCAGGAATGTGGAGTGTTGCTGTGATAAAGGGTTCAAGTGAATTAGGTCTTACACAAGAAGAAGTAGAGAACATGGATGAGGAAACCTTAAAAACTAAGATGAGTGAAGTTTCAAAGAAATTTAAAGAAGCAGGAGCACATTTTGTAATAGAAACTATGGCTGAACTAGAAGATGTCTTAGTAAAAATAGAGAATGAAACTATTAAATCAGACTTTGTACCAGAAAATGATTACATATTACTTACACCAGGACCATTATCTACTACTAAATCGGTAAGAGCATCTATGTTAAAAGATTGGTGTACTTGGGATGTGGAATATAATGACTTAGTACAAGATGTTAGAAGAAGACTAGTGTCTCTAGGAACAAAGAATACAGATAAGTATACAAGTGTATTAATGCAAGGAAGTGGGACTTTCTCAGTTGAAGCTACAATAGGAAGTACTATTCCAGAGGATGGTAAACTTCTTGTAATTGCAAACGGAGCATATGGAAAGAGAATGAAAGATATATGTAATTATCTTAATATAGAATTTGTTGATTGTACATTTAAAGATATAGAAGCAGTTGATTTAAATGTAGTAGAAAATTTATTAAAAGAAAACAAAGATATAACACATATGTCAATGGTTCACTGTGAAACTACTACAGGTAGATTGAATCCTATACAAGAGATAGGTAAACTTGCAAAAGAATATAATAAAATTTATATTGTTGATGCTATGAGTAGTTTTGGAGGAATCGAGATTGATGTTGAAGATTTTAATATAGACTTTTTAGTTAGTAGTTCTAACAAATGTATACAAGGAGTACCTGGATTTGGTTTTATAATAGCTAATAAAGAAGAATTATCTAAATGTAAAGGCATAGCTAAATCATTATCTCTTGATGTGTATGCACAATGGGAAACTATGGAGAAAAATAATGGTAAATGGAGATTTACTTCACCAACACATGTTGTAAGAGCTTTTTATCAAGCTTTATTGGAGTTAGAAGAAGAAGGCTCTGTTAAAAAAAGATATGCTAGATACAAAGAAAATCAGTTTACAATATCTTCAAGATTAAAATCTTTAGGGTTTGATACATTGGTGAATGATGATGCTCAATCACCTGTAATAACAACTTTCTTATATCCTAAAAATGCAAAGTTTGAATTTATGGAATTCTATACTTATTTAAAAGAGAATGGATTTGTTATCTATCCAGGTAAATTGACTGATATAGATACATTTAGAATAGGTAGCATAGGCGAAGTTTATTCTACTGATATGGAGAGATTAGCTGATGTAATAGAAAAATTTATCAATATGTAGAAGAATATAGTGGTTTGTAGATTACTATAGAATTTAAAGATTTATATTTTAAAAGTTTATATAACAAATATATATAAAGATTGAGTAATAGGGATATGCTTTACTTAAACTACAATCTAAGAAAGTTAGACTTATAGTTTAGATAAAGTATTTTCCCTATTATTTTTTTTGTTTATTTATAGAAACCAAATTATGGTTGTTTTATTAAGTATTATTATCATACTTGACAACGTAACAATGTTTTGTTATATTAAGTTTAAGGATAAAATACGTTAAAGAAAGGATATCATTATGAATGAAGAATTAAGTTCACTAAGATTTGATGGAGTTGGAAAATGTAAAGGTGGAATTTTTGATAATGTTGATATAGCAGGAACAGGAAAGATAGAAGGAAGTGTAAAATGTAGTAAATTTGATTCTTCTGGTTCAGCAAAAGTGATTGGAACAACAGAATGTAATGAATTTTTTACATCAGGTTTAAGTAAAGTAGAAGGAAATATATTGGCATCAAAAGTTGATATATCGGGGCTTCTTAGATGTACAGGAGATATTAATTCTATTGAAATTGATACTAGTGGAATTATCAATGTAGAAGGAAGTATAAAGTCAGATATTATTCATGGAGAAGGATATTTAAAAGCCAGTAATAATATAGATTGTGAAAATATCGATTTAAGTGGAATTTTGGATTGTAATGGATTTTTAAATTGTGAAGAGATTAATATTAGTTTGAATGGAATTTCTAATTTTAACGAAGTTGGAGCAAGTAGTATAAATATAAAAAAGGGGCGTAGAGATTATTGCAAAAAATTTCGCATGCTGGAAAAAAAGCATATCAACTTTGAAAAGGTATCTTCAAATTTAATAAGTTTGGGTCTATTATCAATTAGAAAGTATACAGAAAGTAAATTGTTTGCAAATATTATAGAAGCAGATGAAATAAGTTTAGAAAATAGTGAAATCAAAGTGGTAAGAGGAAAAAATGTTAAAATAGGTAAAGGTTGTTATGTAGAAAGTTTGGAGTACAGTGAAAGTATAGAGATTGATGAAGATTCAATAGTTGGTGAAATAAAGAATATAAATGAAAAAGTAAAATTAAAGAAGGATAAGTAATAAGTAAGTTTAAAAATAAAATTTAAAATGAGGTAATAATATGGAAAAAGGGTCTATAAAAATACTTGGAGAAGGCTTTGTAAGTAGTGGTGAGTATGAAAGTATAAAAATTGTGGGAAGTGCTAAATCAAAAGGAAATATCAAAAGTGATGAAGTAAAAGTACTTGGAGATGCAAAATTTGAAGGTGACATCAATATAAAAAATTTTGTTGTTAACGGAAAAGCTGTTATAAGAGGCAATCTTAAAGCAGAGCGTGTAAGAGTGAATGGACAACTTAACATAGATGGAGATGCAGAAATAGATGACTTGGTTATAACTGCTCAACAGAAAGTTGATGGTAAACTGAAATGTAATAATGTTACAATAAGAGGACAATTAAGTGTAAATGAAAATATGTATGCACAAAATATAAAAATCTATGGAGAAATGAGAAATAAATCAAATATAGAATGTGAAGATATAAAGGTATATGGAGTGATAGAGTGTGATGGTCTTTTAAATGGAGAAAATATATATGTTTATTCAGGAGGAGGTTCTTATTGTAAAGAGATAGGAGCAACTAATATAAAAATAGGAAGAAGTAAAGATGTTTTTTCATTAGTTAAAATTATTAATATTTTTTCAGGAAAGTTTAAATGCGATTTGATAGAGGGAGATACTATTGAATTAGAAGATGCATCAATAAAAGATATACGAGGTAAAAGCGTATCTTTAGTAGATAATTG
This sequence comes from Clostridioides sp. ZZV14-6345, assembly GCF_020657775.1. Lineage (NCBI taxonomy): Bacteria > Bacillati > Bacillota > Clostridia > Peptostreptococcales > Peptostreptococcaceae > Clostridioides > Clostridioides sp. ZZV14-6345. Next base: position 12,062 of record NZ_JAGWCX010000046.1, read on the forward strand.
TGATGTTGGAAATATTGAATACAGTGATAATTTATCAATTTCAGATAATTCTACTGTAAAAAACAGTATAAAGGTGGGCTAGAAGAGTTATGGAAGAATTAATATCTAAGAAAGATTTATTGAGCAAAACCAATATATCTTATGGGCAATTATATAGATGGAAAAGAAAAAACATAATACCAGAAGAATGGTTTATAAAAAAATCAGCCTTTACAGGTCAAGAGACTTTCTTTCCAAGAGATAAAATACTAGAAAGAATAGAACTAATATTGTCTATGAAAGAAGAGACTTCTCTTGATGATATTGCAAATATGTTTATGAAAAAAGATATTAATAAAGAATTTGATATTGATTTTATTCTTAGTAAAGAGGTTATATGTAACTATACAAAAGAAATATTTCAAAACTTATATAATAAAGAGCAGAGTATAGGTAAAAAAGAACTACTTATATTGAGTATAATAGAGAAATTTTTAGTTAAATCTACAATAACTTTTGAAGAGTTAAAATTGATAGTGAATATAATCGAAGAAAACTTTACATCAATATATAATGAAAATGGAAAAATCTATTTGTTTAGAAAGTTTGGAGTTCCATTTGTAGTAGGATGTCTAGATTATAAAAAAGTAAAGTTTGAAAGAGATGTAGTTAAGATTATTGAGATTGATTTAATGAAAGAAATAAATGATATAAGTATAAGGTTATCGTAATGGACTATATTATATAAATTTGTTACGATGAAGTACTTAAAATACACTTTATTTATATTATTAGGGTTAAAGATGAGATTTTAGATAAATATATAAAAGTTAAAGATAGATTTAGATAAGTTATAGGTATTGAGGAATAATAAAATGAACCATAATGAATTACTATAAATTATATCCAAAATATATTTTATATTTATAGTAATTTTTATGGTTCATTTTACGGTTATTAAGATAATACTGTATTTATAAAAATATTTAATATAAATATAATAAATTGTTTAAATACAATGATTACTTTAATTTATTCAAATAATGAGTTTTTAAAATCTAAGAAATATCCTTGTGGATGAAGACATACAGGACAAGCTTTTGGAGCTTCTTTACCTACATGTATATGCCCACAATGTGTACATATCCATTGTATATCTTCATTTCTTCTGAATAAAGTACCTTCTTCTAAATCAGTAGCATATCTACCAAATCTATCACCATGAACTTTTTCTATTTCAGCTATATTTTCAAATAACTTAGCTATAGCTTCAAATCCTTCTTCACGTGCTGTCTTTCCAAAGTTTTTATATACATCATCCCATTCTTGAAGTTCATTATGTTGTGCAGCTTTAAGATGTTGTGATGTTTTATCATATAAATCTACAGGATATGCCCCAGATATACTTATATTTTCACCAGCAAATTCTTTTAGTTTAGTAAAGAATTGTTTTGCATGTGATTTTTCTTGGTCAGCAGTGTAATTGAATAAAGATTCTATTATATATAATCCTTCTTTTTTTGCTACAGACGCAGAAATATTATATCTATTTCTAGCTTGACTCTCACCTGCAAAAGCTCTTAATAAATTTTCTTTAGTTTTACTATCTTTTAAATTCATATTCTACCTCTCTATCATAATAAATTTTTACAATATTTGATTCTTTTTATTTATTATTCCAATAGGAGATATAATTATGCTCAATTTAGTCAGCATTTTTAAAATTGTCATTGATTTTTTTTAAAATTCTAAGAAATTCTTGTTTCTCATTTTCTGTAATATTATGATATGCTGTCTCTTTAACTTGTGTTGAGATACTATTAAATGTATCTTCTATAAGTAAGGCCTTTTTTGTAAGTTTTATATACGTGATACGTTTGTCATTGCTACATTTTTGTCTTTCTATATACCCTAGATTTATGAGCTTGTTAACCAACACTGTAACAGTGGATTTATCCTTTCCTATTTTAGTTGCAATTTCCTTCATTGTAAGTATTCCATTATTTTCATAAAGTGCAGTTAAAATATTTCCATGAGTAGGTATCAATTCATCTAAACCATTTTTACTAAGTTTATTTTCAATGAATTTAACCATATTAGCCTTTGTTTTACTTATGAAATATATAATATATTTATCTTCCATAAATTATTCTCCAATCTTTAATCTATTTAAATTAGTTTGACATAAAACTATTTATAAACTATAATTAGTTTAACATAAAACTAAATGTATTGGGAGGAAATTTATGAATAAAAAATTTAAATCACTATATATTACAGAAGAAGAAGGAAGTTTTAGAAGAAATGTAGTTGAAAGAGAAATAGACACATTACCAGAAGGCGAAGTTTTAATAAAAGTAAAATACTCTTCTCTAAATTATAAAGATGCACTTTCTGCAAACGGTAATAAGGGTGTTACTAGAAAGTATCCTCACACACCAGGAATTGATGCATCTGGTATAGTAGAAGCTAGTAGTTGTGATGATTTTAAAATTGGAGAAGAAGTTTTAGTAACAGGTTATGACTTGGGAATGAATACTTCTGGTGGTTTTTCAGAATATATAAGAGTTCCTTCTAGTTGGGTAGTTAGACTTCCAAAAAATCTTTCACTAAAAGAAGCAATGGATTATGGTACAGCAGGATTTACAGCAGCTTTATCTGTGTACAAATTTATAAATTCTGTAGACAAGGATATGGGAGATGTATTAGTTACTGGTGGTACTGGAGGAGTTGCTGTAATTGCAACTAAAATATTGATTAAATTAGGTTATTCAGTTGTAGTTTCAACAGGAAAACTCGAAGAACAAAAAGAAGTATTACTAAATTTAGGTGTTAAAGATGTTATACATAGGTCAGAAGTGGATGATAATTCAGGTAGACCTCTACTTAGACCAAGATGGGCTGGAGTAATAGATACAGTAGGGGGAAATACTTTGTCAACAGCAATAAAGACAACTAATTATTGTGGAGCAGTGACAACTTGTGGTAATGCAGGAGGAGTTGATTTTACAAGTTCAGTATATCCATTTATCTTAAAGGGAATTACTTTATATGGTATAGATTCTGTAGAATGCCCAATGAACTTAAGATTAAAAATATGGGATTTATTATCAAATGAATGGAAATTGGACGATTTAGATGATATGGTAAGCGTAGTATCATTAGAGGATTTAAATAACAGTATAGATTTAATAATGGCAGGAAAGCATGTAGGAAGAACAGTAGTTGATTTAGAAAAAATATAGTTGATTAAATTTACAACTAGAAATTTAGATTATTAGGCAAAAATGGGGCTGTATCAAAATAGAGATATAAGCCTTTTTTTCATTCTTGAAATGATGAAAATATATTTGGTTCATACAAAAAAGAGTGCCTCATAAACTAATAAGTTCATTTTGAGACATCTCCATTTTTTGTGTAAAAAAATTATTCGTGAACAATTAATTCAAATACATCTGGTCTTGAATAGTGACCTTCTGAATCAAAATCTAGTCTACTAAGTACTATTTTTTCTAGGTCTAAATCTGCTATTAACATTTCTTCTTTATTGAAAATAGGACCTGCCACATATTTTCCAAAAGGGTCAACTATACAACTTCCTCCTGGACACATAATCTCTGGTTCTGCATCTAGCTCCTTATAGTAATTAAGGTCAGTTGGATACATGTTTTTTTCAACATATTGATTGCATCCAATAACGAAACATCTTCCTTCTAAAGCAATATGTTTCATAGTTGCCTGCCATTCTTCTCTTGAATCTGCAGTAGGAGCTATATAAAGCTTTACCCCTTTAGCATAAAGAGCTGTCCTAGCTAATGGCATATAGTTTTCCCAGCAAATCAACGAACCCATTTTTCCATATGGAGTATCAACTACTGTAAGAGTACTTCCGTCTCCTTCTCCCCAAATACATCTTTCTGTTCCTGTAGGTTTAAGTTTTCTATGTTTACCAATAAGCTTACCTTCTGGAGAGAAAAATAGATTTGTGCAATAAAGAGTACAATTTATATCATTGCCATCTCTTTCTGTTATACCCATTGATAGATATACTCCCGCTTCTTGTGCTGCTTTTCCTAGTAAATCTGTTGTAGCACTAGGAACTGGTACAGAATTATCATAGTATCTTTTCCAATCTTCTCTACCTTCCATTGTTCTACTTCCAACAACGAATCCAAATGAAAGACCTCTTGGATATGCAGGTATGAATGCTTCTGGGAAAACGACAATATTTGCCCCTTTTCTACCAGCTTCTTTAATTAATCCTAATGCTTTTTCAACAGTTTTTTCTAAATCCATAATGACTGGTGATGCCTGAACAACGGCAATTCTCACATTTTTATTTTCCTTATTCATAAAAAGACCTCCTAAAAAATATTTAAATTTGTTGCATTGAATAGACTACATCAGATGTTTTTTGAGAAATAAGATATTTGTATTGTGAATAACTGTATATTTAAAATGATACATCATGATTTAAAAAATTACAATTGTACAAATATGATTGAGTTTAGATATTTGAATTTAATAACTTATAATATTTTTTCGATTAGTATAAAGTCCATTAAGTTGTCTTATTTACAATGAATAGTATTTATTTCTTAGCAAACAATAATTAAAAATAAAACTTTTATATGTTTAAAGTATAAAGAAAAAATTTATAAGGAAGATAATATAATTAAGTAGAAAATAATAAAAAAATTTATTAAATTAGACAACTTAAGGAGAATTTTATGAAAGAAAAAATTTATTATAATGGAAATATCATCACAATGGAAGATTCAATATGTGGAGATGCTATTCTTATAAAAGATAAAATAATAAAAAAGATAGGAACAAAAGAAGAAGTATTTTCTTTGAAGAATAAAGATACAGAACTTATAGATTTGAAAGGCAAGACATTGATGCCATCTTTTATAGATTCACATAGTCACTTGATAGCTTTTGCTACTACACTAAAACTAATTCCTTTAGAAGATGCAACTAGTTTTAAAGACATAGTAAAAAAAATACAGAATTTCAAAAAGTCAAACAATATAAAAAAGGGTGACTGGATAATTGGATTTTCATATGACAATAATTTCTTAGAAGAAAATAAACATCCAGATAAGGATGTACTCGACAGTGCATCTTCAGAGAATCCAATACTAATTTCACATGCCTCTGGTCATATGGGAGTTGCAAATACCTTGGGATTAAAGCAACTTGGTGTTACTCATGAAACACAGGACCCAGAAGGTGGGCATATAGGTAGAGTAGAAGGAAGTAAAGAGCCAAACGGATATTTAGAGGAAAATGCATTTTTTAATGTGTCATCTAAAATAAAACAACCATCACCAGATGAGATTTTTAATTCAATTGAAAAAGCACAAGACATATATTTAAGTTACGGAATTACAACAGCTCAAGAAGGTTTAATGGAAGAAAATCAATTTAACCTTCTAAAAACAATGGCAAATCAAAATAAATTAAAAATGGATGTTGTAGGATATGTAAATTTGAAAAAAAGTAAGTCTGTGGCAGATGAGAATAGAGATTTTATAAAGAAATATATAAATAGATTTAAAATAGGTGGATATAAGATATTTTTAGATGGTTCTCCACAAGGAAAGACAGCATGGTTAACTAGACCATATGAAAATTCAGATGATAGTTATTGTGGGTATCCTATATATAAAGATGAAGAAGTAGAAAAGTTTATAGATATTTCACTAAAAGAAAAGATGCAACTTTTAACTCATTGTAATGGAGATGCAGCAGCAGACCAGTTGATAGATGCATTTGAGAAAGTTTTAAATTCAAAGGAAGAAAATAATAAAAATGATATAAGACCAGTTATGATACACGCTCAAACAGTCAGAGAAGACCAAGTTGATGATATGAAGAGAATAAATATGATACCTTCATACTTTGTAGCTCACACATACTATTGGGGTGACATTCATATCAAAAACCTTGGAGAAGATAGAGCATTTAAGATTAGTCCACTTAAAACAACTATAGAAAAAGGGGTAATTTACACTCTTCATCAAGATACACCAGTAATAGCGCCTAACATGCTGGAAACAGTATGGTGTGCTGTCAATAGAATTACAAAAAAAGGTATACAAATAGGCGAAAATGAAAAGATAAGCTCATTAGATGCCTTAAAGGGTGTTACTATAAATGCAGCATATCAATATTTTGAAGAAGATAAAAAAGGCTCAATTAAAGAAGGTAAACTAGCTAATTTGATAATATTAGATGAAAATCCAATTACAATCGACCCTATGAAAATAAAAGATATTAAAGTATTGCAGACTATAAGAGAAGGGGAAGTATTGTATTCTTTAAAATAGATGTAAGTTAGATATTTTATCATCTATAAAAAAATAGTTTTAGATAATAAATTAGGTAGAATTAAATAAGATTACAGTTAAATCAATAATTATATTTTTTATTAAATTTTAATTATTGTATTGAAGATTTATCAGTATAATTTTATTGGTTCTACCTTTTTAAAGAACTGTCAATTTATTAAAGTTATCTATGTATTATATTAAATAATTAAGTAATTAGTATTTGCAGTTATTAGTTTATAAAACGACTATGTATATTACTTTACAGTAGATTTTGAAGCTAAATTTATAATAGCAAATTTAAATTCATTAAATAGATTACCTCATAACATTTCATATAAAATATATTGTGCATCTAGGAAAATTACTATTTTTCTTTGAGCATTTCTTATAAACAGTTCTAAAAAATTTAATTTCATACCTATACTTGAATCATTCATTAAAATAATCCTATCCAAATAAGAGATATATAGGACTATATTATATATAAAAAAGTTCATATGAAAGTTAATAACTATACAAGATTGATAAAGAAAAAGTCAAAATAGATAATTGATTAGCAAAATCGATATAATTATAATGAGGTTAAATCTAGAAATATTCTCTTAAAATTAAATTTTATTAATTTAATTAAATATAATTTGACAATAGATAAAAAAGTGAGTAAAATATAAATAAAATAAAAATAATAGGTTCGGATAAAACAAAAAAGGTTTCTTAACCTCAAGCATAAAGTATATTATCTAAGTTATTTGAGATTAAGAGATAACATCCAATCTTAAATACTGAGGAGGAAAAAATGCTTGATATAAAAAGAATAAGAGAAAATTTAGATTGTATAAAAAAAGCAATGGAAAGAAGAGGTGAAAAAGCCTTTAATCTTGATGAAGTAGTTAAGTTAGATGATGAAAGAAGAAAGATTCTCCAAGAAGTTGAAGTCATGAAAAATGAATTAAATACAGCGTCTAAAAATATACCAAATCTTATAAAAGAGGGTAAAGATATAGAAAATGAAAAGGTTAAACTAAAAGCGCTATCTGACAAAATTAAAGTAATAGACCAAAACCTTAAAGAAGTAGAAGATAAAATGGAATACCTATTAATGAGAATACCAAACGTACCACATCCAGAAGTTCCACAAGGTGAAACTGATGAAGATAATGTTGAGGTAAGAACTTGGGGAAAGACGACTACTTTTGACTTTAAATCTAAGGCTCATTGGGAAATTGGGACTGAGTTAGGTATACTTGACTTTGAAACAGCTAGTAAAATAACTGGTTCAAGATTCACTCTTTATAAAGGACTAGGTGCTAGGTTAGAGAGAGCATTATTAAATTTTTACTTGGATACAAACACAACGGTAAATGGATATACAGAAGTTATTCCACCATTTATGGCAAATAGAAATAGTTTTTTAGGTACAGGACAGTTACCTAAATTTGAAGAAGATATGTTTAAAATAGAAGGATTGGATTATTTTATGATTCCAACATCAGAAGTTCCTTTGACTAATATACATGCTAATGAAATACTTAAATTTGAACAATTACCAATAAATTATACAGCTTATACTCCATGTTTTAGGTCAGAGGCTGGTTCTGCTGGAAGAGATACAAGGGGGTTGGTAAGACAGCATCAATTTAATAAAGTAGAAATGGTCAAAATAGTAGCACCAGAAGAATCTTACAATGAGTTAGAAAAGCTTACTAACAACGCTGAGACTATGCTACAATTGTTGAACCTACCATATAGAGTAGTAAAGATATGTACAGGAGATTTAGGATTCACAGCTTCTTTTAAATATGATGTAGAGGTCTGGATGCCAAGTTACAATAGATATGTTGAAATTTCATCTTGTTCAAATTGTGAAGATTTCCAAGCTAGAAGAGCAGGAATAAGATTTAAAAGAGATAAAGATTCTAAAGCTGAATATGCACATACATTAAATGGCTCTGGGTTAGCTATTGGAAGAAGTGTTGCAGCTATATTAGAAAATTATCAACAAGAAGATGGGTCTGTAATTGTTCCTGAAGTTTTAAGACCGTATATGGGAGTTTATATTATTAAATAAGAGTTAGACTATGTATTTTTAAATGATATAATAATTAGAAGTAATTAAAAAATAATAATTAATATAAAAGTGTGTACAAACTAATGAATATTGATATATAAGCTATCATATGAAAGAGTGTGTACACATTTTTATTTACTAATTTCTTAAAATATGAACATAAATAATTTACAGGTAGAAAGGAATCTCTTATGAAAATTCAAAATACTGAATGGGGATATATTGAATGGAAACATACTTATGATGAAAACGACCCAAAACAAGCTATGAATATATACATTGCAGTAACTATGCCAGGTAAAAAACATTTTAATCATGTTCATTATGGTCAAGAACAGATGATATATATTTTAGAAGGTGAGGGTTTATATATTATAAATGGAGTCTGGAAGCCATTTTACCAAGGTATGATTTTTTATATAGAATCCGGTAGCACACATGAAACTATAAATACAGGTGATAGAGCGATAAAAGAGCTTATTGTTTCCAATAATGTAGATGATGTAGGAGAGAGTGAAGTTATAGATATTAATCCTAATAGTTATTTGAAGAAGACTTTAATAAATTATAGCGAAAGTACTTTAAATTTGTATGCGGCTGTAGAATCAATTCGTGGTCAATTTATAGACCCATTTAGAATTCCATTGATTATATATGATGATTCATGGAATATAGTTTTAAAAAATCCTTATTTTCCACTATTTTGTTTTGAAAAATGTAATCCTATGAAATTTACTCAAAATTGTGATTGTATGAATCAAAAAAGTAGCAACCAATTTGTATGTAAGTATGGGATAACCATATATAATATACCTATATTATACAAAAATAATAGTATAGGTGTTATAAGAGGGGGATATATATTATTATCTGATTTAAATTTAGATACAACACATAGTAATTTATATGATATACCAGAAGGCGCTGCTAGAAGTATAAAACGTCTTTTGAAACAAATATCTAAAAATATAATAAATTTTTGTTCATTTAATGATATAAGAAAGGATTTGCAGGAAAAAGAGAACACTATTGCAAGAACGTATCACTATGGAGAACAACTTGAAATGAATTTAAAGGTAGCTCAAGATATGGTTACTAACTTAAGAATAAATCATCATTTTTTATTTAATACTCTAAATTCAATGGCAAGCATAGCACTTGATGATGGTAGTTATGATTTGTATAGTGCAATAATAGATTTATCAAAAATGTTTAGATATACAATGAGGTCTGATTTACGATTTGTAGAATTAGAATCTGAAATATTATATATTAAAAATTATTTGAATTTACAGAAATTGCGTTATGGAGATGAACTTAAAGTAAAGTACCTTATTCCAAGGAAGCTATATAACCTTTCTGTACCTTTTAACTTTATGCAACCTATTGTAGAGAATGCATTTACACATGGGTTTAGAGATATTGATTCAAAAAAGCGAATAGAAATAATTGCAAGAGTAGATTCCCAGTATGCTATTATAGAAATTCATAATAATGGAACTATCTTAGAAGAAAATAGTATAGACAAAATAAAGGCAGGTATTCGTAGTAATAATGGTCATGGTTTGTCTCTAATATATGCAAAATTTACATCTGCTTATGGAAATAATTTTGATATGGATATAAAGTCAAGTGATAATGAGGGGACTTACATAATGATTAAAATTCTTATTGAAAATTATAAGGAGTATGTATAGAACTTATATAAAATTAATAAATTTTATATATATTAAGAAATATATTAGATGTTTTTATGTTGTTTTATATATCTTGCTTTTTTATATTATTAAGCTAAAAGGGAGGAATTCTCATGAGAAGAGCACTAATAATAGATGATGAAGAAGCTGTTTTAAAAATAATAACACACTTTATAGAAATGAAAGATATGCCAATAAAAATTGTTGGTAAAGCAACATCTGGTGATGAAGCAGTAGATAAAATAATTGGTTTAGAGCCAGACATAGTTTTTATAGATATTCAAATGCCAATATACAATGGGTTAGAAGTAATAGAAAAAACATCTCACCTATCTAAAAAAATAAATTTTGTAGTAATAACTGCTTTTGACTATTTTGAATATGCTCAAAAAGCTTTGAGATTAAATGTAAAAGATATACTCCTTAAACCATTGGACATGAAAGAATTTACTAAGTCTGTAGAAAAAATTATTGGATATCAATATACCAATAATGATTTATTAAATGAGATACTGGAATATATAAATCTAAATTATAGCAATGACTTAAAGTTAAATGATTGTGCTAGATTATTTTTGACCAATCCATCTAATATATCTAGGATTTTTAAAAGTAATTTGAATACGACTTTTATATCATATCTAAATCATATAAGAATAGAAAAATCTATTGATTTACTTGAAAATACTACAAAAAGTATAAATGAGATTGCAGAAATAGTTGGATATAATAGTCTGAATAACTTCTATAAAAACTTTAAGATAGAAAAAGGAGTGACTCCAAAAGTTTATAAATTGAATACTAAAAATCGAAAATGATAAATAAAAAGTCAATATAGATAATTGTTTGAATATGTCTGAGTAAGTATACTTTAACTATAATAAAAATTAAAGCGCTTTAAATATATTTAATAATATTAAACCTTATAAAAGCTGTACCTATTTATATAAAAAAATATATATAAATAAAAAAAAAGATATAAAAATAAAAAAAGTAGGTCAAATACTATTCTAAAAAGACAGAATTTTCATTTAATTTACTTTGAATTTATACTTGTTAAAGAAGGTAACTTTATAATGGAGGTAATTTAATATGTCAGACAAAGTCAATGTGAAAAATATTATCTGTATTGCGGGTGCTTATTTAGCGACAGCAATTGGTTCTGGATTTGCTACTGGTCAAGAAATACTCCAATTTTTTGCCTCACAAGGGTATATGGGGCTGATTGGGGCGTTAATATCAATGGTGTTATTTTCATTTCTTGGTGCTGAAGTTATAACTAGAGGTAGAGAATTAAAACTTAAAGAACCAACAAAAATTTATACTTTCTATTGTGGAAAGATTTTAGGAAAATTTTACGAATGGTTTAGTCCAATATTTTTATTTGGAATTCTTATAGTAATGATTTCAGGTGCAGGTTCAACTTTAACTGAATATTATGGTATAAATCCTTATTTGGGAAGAGTGTTGATGGCTGTTGCTACCTTGATTACAGTGTCTATGGGTCTAGAAAAATTAGTAAGTATACTTGGTCGTATTGGACCAGTGATAGCAGTATTTACAATTGCTGTTGGATTAATAAGCTTATTTAAGCATTTTGATGGTTTATCTATGGTTGGAGAAGCTATGAAAAATATTGAAGTTACAAAAGCATCAGAAAGTCCAATCATTTCAGGTGTAATATATAATACATTAAATATTATTGTAATGATTGTCTTTTTAACAGGAATGGGAGCTTCTATTGAAAGTAAAAAGGATGCTTTCTGGGGAGGTTTATTAGGTGGAGTTGTATTTATGACTGCTGGTATAGTTATGTATTTGGCTATGATTTCAGATATAGGAAACTTGTACATGAAAGAAATACCATCACTTTATTTAGCGGATAATATAGCTCCTATTATAGGTGTATGTTTCTCAGTTGCACTTATATTAGGTATTTATACAACAGCTGTTCCACTTTTATGGTCTGTGACTAATAGAATAGTTGAAGATGAACACCCTAAATTTAAACTTGTAACAACAGTAATAGCTATTTTGGCTTGTATAGGTGGATTTTTACCATTTGGTAAACTAGTAAATATTTTATATCCATATACAGGTTATATGGGACTTTTAATTTTAGTTTGTATGGTATATAAAGCAATTACATGTAGAGAGAAATCAACACAAGGTCAGGAATAGAGCCACTTATTAATTTCATAGTTAAGGCAATTTTTTCATATAACATAAATTATAAAAAGTCAAAATAGTTAAATAAATTGCAAGATATGATAATATATTTAATTAAAATAATGTAGTAGAATATAAATAAAATTAATTAAATTTATAAAAAAATTAAAATAAAAAGAGGTGTTATTATGTTAAAAACAACAAAAATTTCAGACCCAGAGTTATATAACATTGTGGCTGGGGAGTTGGTTAGACAAGAGCATAATATTGAAATGATAGCTTCTGAAAGTACAGCACCAACAGAAGTACTTGAATTAAGTGGATGTGTATTTACAAATAAAACCGAAGAAGGTTATCCAGGGGCTCGTTTTCAAGCAGGTTCTGAAGAAGCAGATAAACTTGAAACTCTAGCAATTAAACGTGCAAAAGAAGTATTTGGAGCAGAACATGTAAATGTACAGCCATATTCAGGTTCTACAGCTAACTATTGTGTGTATTCATCAATATTAAAACCAAATGATACTGTTTTAAGTATGCGTCTTGACCAAGGTGGACATTTAACACATGGTAGTACAGTTAATTTTTTACATGATATTTATAAATATGAATTTTATGGAGTAGACCCAAACACTGGACGTATAGATTATGATGCTCTTGAAGCAAAGGCAAAAGAATGCAGACCAAAACTTATAATTGCAGGAGCAAGTTCATATCCAAGACTAATAGACTATGAAAGAATATCAAAAGTTGCAAAAGAAGTAGGAGCTTACTTTATGGTAGATATGGCCCATGTTGCAGGATTAGTTGCAGCAAAAGTAATACCTAGTCCTGTACCTTATGCAGATTTTGTTTCTTCATCTACAACAAAAACTTTCTGTGGTCCAAGAAGTGGTATTGTACTTTGTAAAGCAGAACATGCAAAGAAACTTGATAAAGGTGTTTTCCCAGGAACATTAGGTTCTATACATCTTAATACAGTTGCAGCAAAAGCCTTTTCACTATTATATTTGAGTACAGATAAATTTAAAAAGATAATGGAGCAAGTTGTAGTAAATGCTCAAACTCTAGCATCTGAACTTATTTCACATGGATTCAGTATTGTAAGTGGAGGAACTGATAACCATATAGTAATGGTTGATTTAAGAAGTAAGAATCTTACAGGGAAACAATTTGAAAAAGCTCTTGAATATGTGGGGATAACAGTTAATAAAAATGTTATTCCTGATGACCCACAGTCACCATTTGTAACTAGTGGTGTTCGTATAGGTCTTACATCAATATCTCAAAGGGGTCTTAAAGAAAAAGAAGTTGTACAGATAGCAGGAATAATGAATAAGGTAGCAGAAAATATTGATAATAAAGAAGTATTAGATGAATGTAAAGTAGAAGCTCAAGAACTTATATCTAAGTTCCCATTATATCCAGAAGGGTATTTTGAAGATTAAGTATATTGATTTTTATATATAGCCTACAACTTATAAAGCCTATAACATAAAACCTAATAATATATAACCAGTATAAGGTGTTGATTAATCAACGCCTTATTTTTTTTGAAAAGTAATATACAAGCTATCATAAGCATATAATTCTTTATAGATAATTAACAAGGGGGATAAAGTTATGAGGTATTATAATAAACCTACCAAAGAAGTATTAAAATACTTAAAAACAAATCCAGAATTTGGACTTGATGATAATGAGGTAGAAGAAAGGAAGCTTAGATATGGATTAAATGAATTTACTATAAAAGAAGGACGAACATTTTGGGACGAGTTGGGAGAAAGTCTGACAGAACCTATGATATTAATTCTTATCGGAGCAGCAGTAATAAGTTCTTTTGTAGGGGAATTACATGATGCATTAGGGATTTTAGGAGCTATTTTCATTGGAATTTCTATAGGTATAATAACTGAAGGAAAATCTAAAAAAGCAGCTAATGCCCTATCAAAACTAACAGAAAATATAGAAGTAAAAGTACTTAGAAATGGAAAGATAATTAAAATATCAAAAAATGATTTAGTACCAGGAGATATTGTATATATAGAAACGGGAGATATGATACCAGCAGATGGAAGGCTTATACAGTCTATAAATTTGAAACTTAGAGAAGATATGTTAACAGGGGAGTCAGATGATGTAGCTAAGAATGCTGATGCTGTATTGGATATGGAAGTTGTCTATTCTAAGACAGAAATAATTGAACAGGATACAATACCTGCAAAGCAAGTTAATATGGTATTTGGAGGAACTCTTGTAGCATATGGTAGAGGTATAATGGTTGTTACTCATACTGGTGATAAGACAGAGATGGGTAAAATAGCACAGAATTTATCAAATGAAGACCAACAAACTCCTCTTCAAATTAAATTGGGTAAATTAGGTGCTAAAATAGCAGGAATATCAGGGGTGATAGCTACTTTATTGTGTATGTTCATGATTATACAAATGCAGAAAAAAGGTATGTTAATCTTAGATACAAGCAGTATAGTATCTTTTTTACAATCATTAGAGCCTGCTAAAAATGCGTATATGGTTTGTATTGCTTTAATAGTGGCAACTGTTCCAGAAGGTTTGCCAACTATGATAAATATTACTTTAGCTATAACAATGCAGAAGATGGCAAAGATAAATGCCCTAGTAACAAAGAAAGAAGCTTGTGAAACTATAGGTTCTGTTTCTGTAATATGTTCTGACAAAACAGGAACTTTAACACAAAATAAAATGATGGTAGAAGTAGCATATGTTGATGGTAAGTATATAAGTGGTGGAGAGTATCAAAGTAATAGCTATTTTGAGCAAAACTGTATAGTAAATTCAACTGCAGACATAGAAAAGGAAGAAAATTCATTTAAATATATAGGAAGTGCAACAGAGTGTGCATTACTTTTATATCACAATGATAAGAACTATAATGAAATGAGAAAACAGACTTATTTGATATCACAAATACCATTTAGCTCAGAAGAAAAGAAAATGTCAACATTAATTCGCCAAGATGATTCAGATATATTACTCTCAAAAGGTGCACCAGAAGTATTATTAAAAAAATGTTCTTATGTACAACAAGGAAAAAATATTGTTCCAATAACTCCAAAAATAGAAAAAAGTATTTTGGATGAGATTAAAAAATTACAAATTAAATCTATGAGAACATTAGGATTTGCTTATAAAAAGATGAGTAAGTCTAGAACAGAAGTTGCAATAACTTCAGAAGGTGAATTGAATTTAATAGGGAATCCAAGAGGTTACATGAAGGAAGATAATTTAGTTTTTAGTGGATTCGTGGGAATAGTAGACCCATTAAGAGAAGGGGTTAAAGAGTCTATTGATAAAGCATTTAATGCAGGTGTAGATGTAAAAATGCTTACAGGAGATAATATCAATACAGCAACAGCTATTGGGAATGAATTAGGACTATTGAATGATGGGAAAAAGGCAGTTGAAGCAACTTATATAGATGTACTGACAGATGAAGAATTGAGAGAAGAAATCAAAGGAATATCTATTGTTGCAAGAAGTAAACCAGATACAAAGATGAGAATAGTCTCTGCACTTCAAAAAAGTGGTGAAGTTGTAGCTGTAACAGGTGATGGTATAAATGATGCTCCAGCTCTTAGTCAAGCAGATGTTGGAATTGCAATGGGTATTTCAGGTACAGAAGTATCTAAAAATGCAGCAGATATAATATTGACTGATGATAGCTTCAGTACAATCGTAGAGGGAATAAAATGGGGAAGAGGCATATATGAGAATTTTCAAAGATTTATACAGTTTCAGCTTACTGTAAATATAGTAGCATTTATAATTGCCATAATATCTCAACTTACTGGTAAGGATATGCCATTTACTACAATCCAATTATTATGGGTAAACATAATAATGGATGGTCCTCCAGCTCTAGCATTAGGATTAGAACCTGTTAGAGATTATGTATTGAAAAGAAAACCAATAAATAGACATTCTGGAATAATAGCTAGGTCTATGTTTGTAAATATTATTATAAATGCTATTCTTATAATTACAATTGTATTTATGCAATCAGCTTTTAATATATTGGGAGCTACACCAGAAGAGCAAGGTACTGTTATATTTTCTTTATTTGCATTCAGTGCCCTTTTTAATGCATTAAATTGCAGGGAATTTGGTTTGAATAGTACAATACCAAATTTCTTTAAAAATAAGTTGGCATTACAAATAATAATTGTTACAGGTGTAATTCAAATAATATTTACACAAGTATTCCAGAGTTTCTTCAATTCTGTTTCTTTAAACTTTGATATGTGGATAAAAATAATATTATTTGCATCTACTATTCTATTGTCAAATGAGTTTGTAAAACTAATTCTTAGAACGATAAAAAATAGTAGAAATATGAATTTTAGTGGTAAAAATTAATTTTTATGAAACCGCAAAGTAGCATATATATTGTGACTTTGCGGTTTGTGTTTTATACAAGTTTTTTTGGCTTTATTTTAAGACTATATATTTTATTTCTTTAATGTTGTATTATAATATTACAATTCAATTATAGATGGTGTATGGTTTACAAAAGGTAAGAAATCGTGAATGATTTGATTTGTTTTAATTTTCATGTAACTAGTAGTGGTACCATCACTACATCCATACCATTCTTCATTGACTACATCTTTGTCAATAACAATTTGTACAGTATTATCTCTGTCAAGTATAGAACTGAAAATAGTCGCTGAACCAATTTTTGTTCCTAACATTTAGTAACTTTTTATTTAATGAAAATAAAAAATTATTTTACCTTTACTATTAGCCCCTGTAAAAGCACCTTTTGTATAACCAAAAAGCTCTGATTCCACTAGTGAAGGGGATATGGTAGTACAATTTATAGTTATAAAAGGACCATCTTTCCTATCACTTTTAGAGTGAATATATCTAGCCAAAGAAGTTTTTTCAGTCCCAGATTCGCCTAAAATCAATATATTCACGTTTGAATTTGATATCTGGTCAACTGTTTTAAAAATAGATTTCATAGATTCACTTTTAAAAACAATATCATCAAATATATATATTGCACTTCTATGGTACATTTCAACTTCATTTTTATACATTTCTATAGTTTTTTTGAAGATTCTAATTTGTCTTTTATATTGTTTAATTCTGTTATATCCCTACAATTTTCTATTATGTATTCGATATCTCCATTTTCATCAAATAAAGGAGTTGCAGTAATTATCAATTTTATGCCAGTTTTAGATTGTTGTTCTAATGATACTACCCTTTTTTGTTCTTATTACTTCTGTTACTGGAGTCTGAAATAAACAACCCTTTTCTTGTATATACATAACACTTTTACCTAAAACTTCATCTCTTGTTAACCCATAGTTGTTTTCAAATGATTTATTACAATATAATGTTATTCCATTCTTATCACAAACTGATATCTCATCATGTGAAAATTTTAAAATCTTTTCGAAAAAGTCTTTTGGATATTTCATTTTGACCTCCTAAAAATAATTAAAAATTTATATAAAAGTATAATTCAAATTAAAACTGAATTAAAATTTATGGAAAATAAATAATTTGATTCAAAAGTGAATTATATGAGCTACAATCTAATTTAAAAATGAATTGTATGAATTATGATACAATTCGATTATGAATGAATTATATTGTTTTTTAGAAGAATAAGCAAATTTTATTTATTAATTAAGCTTATTTTATATTCATAATCTCACTTTAAGATGGAAAATAATAATTATAGAATTTTTAATGTTGGCATTATAATTGCTTATATTAATAATAAGATAAATAGAGATAATTTAAGGGGGAATTTTCGTGAAAAAAGGATATATTTTAATTGGTTGTGCTGGAGCATTATTTGCAACAACAGGATTATTTTCAAGTAATCTAATAGCAAGAGGGTTTACAGTAGAACAAGTTACTTTCACAAGAGCTTTTATAGGGTTTCTGGTAATAGCTATATACAGTGTATTAAAAAAACTAAAAGTTTTTAAAACAAGTAAAAAGGTGATAGGGCTTTCAATATTAAGTGGAATAATATATCAGACAATTTTTAATATTTGTTACTTTAACTCTATAAGTAGTGTAGGAATATCTATAGCTGCAATACTACTTTATACTTCACCTCTATTTGTAGCATTATTTTCAAATATTATATATAAAGAAAATATCAATAAGATGAAAAGATTATCAATACTATTGTGTTTTATAGGTGCTATAGTTGCAGTTTTAGGTGGAAAATTTGAATTTGCAGGAGTAAATGTATTTGGATTATTATTAGGCTTGTTGGCATCATTAACATATTCATGCATATCGATAGTAAATAAAGGTGCACTAAAAGAATGTTTTGGTCTTATAATAATAATTTATGGGTTATTATTTGGTTCAATATTTATAGCACCAATAGCAAAACCATGGTTAATAATATCTCATGTAACTGATATTAGTACTTTAATATTAATTATAGGAATAGGAGTTTTTCCAGCAGCACTTGCATATATATGTTATGTTGGTGGAATAGAACTGGGTATAGAACTTTCAGTTGCGGGAGTTGTGAGTTCTATAGAGTTAGTAATATCTGTTTTAATAGGATGGTTTATATTAGGAGAAGCATTCTCTTTTGTAAAATTAATAGGGGTATTAATAATGATTGTATCTGCCTTAGTAGCTACTAAAGCATCAGCTAAAGTACCTGCTGATAAAAGTAAGAAAATTTATAAAAGTGAATGTTTAACAATGAATAAGTAAAAGATGAATTTTTAATAAAATTTTACTAAGATAGAGTAAATTTTAGGAATTTTATATTTAAATTGTGTTATCATAAATAGTGATATAATAATTTAAAATTGTGCATAAAATATGAAACGAGGAGGTAGTTTCGTGTTTTCAAAATTCCTAGTTAAAACATTTATTAAAGATAGTGAAAATGTCCAAAGTGCAAGTGTTAGAAACAAGTATGGTTATGTAGCAGGTATAGTAGGTATAATATCTAATTTAGGTTTATTTATATTAAAATTTTTTATAGG
The DNA here is from genome assembly GCF_020657775.1 of Clostridioides sp. ZZV14-6345. Lineage (NCBI taxonomy): Bacteria > Bacillati > Bacillota > Clostridia > Peptostreptococcales > Peptostreptococcaceae > Clostridioides > Clostridioides sp. ZZV14-6345. The sequence continues at coordinate 31,332 of NZ_JAGWCX010000046.1, forward strand.
CATATTAACATCTAGTATAGCTATAATGGCAGATGCATTTAATAATCTTTCTGATATGGCATCTTCAGCAATAACTATGATAGGATTTAAGTTAGCAAGTAAACCAGCTGACAAAGAGCATCCTTTTGGACATGGTAGAATAGAATATTTATCAGCATTAATAGTAGCATTTATGGTGATGCTGGTTGGACTTCAGTTTGTAAAATCATCTATAGAAAGAATAACAAATCCAGTTCCTATAAAATTTGAAGTAGTACCACTTATACTTTTGATTTCATCTATAATGGTTAAAATATGGTTAAGTCGTTTTAATAAATTTATAGGAAATAAAATTAATTCCTCAGCATTAAAGGCAGTATCATTAGATGCTTTAGGAGATGTGTTTACATCAAGTTGTGTAGTTATATCATTTGTTTTAGCGAGATTTACTAGTTTACCTATAGATGGATACGTAGGTATTGTAGTATCACTACTAATACTTTATGCTGGTTTTTCTCTTGTAAAAGATACTATAAATCCTCTTCTAGGAGAAGCACCAGATGAAGAAATGGTAAAATCTATTATAGAACTATTGTTATCTTATAAATATATAATGGGTACACATGATTTAATCATTCATAACTATGGGGTTGGGAGATGTATCGCATCTATACATGCAGAAATTCCATCTAATATAGATATAATGGAAATCCATGAGATTATAGATACTGCAGAGAGAGAAATATCTGAAAAGTTAGATATATATTTAGTAATCCATATGGACCCAATATGCCTTGAAGATGAAGAAGTTATGTCAGCAAAAAAAGAACTTGAAGAAATACTTAAGAAAAATAGTCTCGTAAAATCTATGCATGACTTTAGAATAGTTGGAAAGGGAAGTAAGAAGAATTTAGTATTTGATATAGTAGTAAATCCTTCTGAATTTTCAAAAGGTATGTCAGAAGAAGATTTAAAAGAAGATATAACAAAGTTAGTTAAGGAGATAAACCCTGAATATAATTGTGTCATTGTTGTAGATAAGGATTTTATTTAATGAGTCATTAAGAGTAAAATAAGGGAAAAAATGTAAAAAACATAGACAATAATATAGAGTCATAATATAATAGAAGTATATAATTGTATTTAATATGAATATAACAATTTTAATTGTTTTTTATGAAATATTATAGAGATGTTGAAGTATATTCTATTATTGGGCACCTTATGGATATACTGAGTCAGTGGTGCAACCGGCTATGAATATAAATTTATTTATTTTCATGGCTTTTTTTGTATAATTTTTTATAAAAATTAATTTATATATGATATTAATGGAAGATTACAAATTATAGATAGTCTAGAGGGGAGAAATCTATATGAAGAAAAGAAATAAAAAGGCATTATTAATCAGTTTAATTATAATTCTAAGTATGGTGGTATCTACAATATATCCAACTGTATCTTATGCTTCTGAATTAGAAGAAAATAGTCATATTCAGAGTGGTTCAACTAATTCATCAACTGGAGATGAAAAAGTAACAGATAATAAAAAACTAGAACAAACTCCAGAAGAAGAGAAACCAACAGATAATAAAAATACAGAACAGATACCAGAGGAAGAGAAGCCAGCACCACCAAGCATAGATAAACTAAGGAAACCATCAAGTTCATCTGATACAGATGAAACTGTAGTAATAAATCCACCAGTACCACCATTAGAAGATGTGGTAAATCCACCAATACCACCATCAGAAGATGTAATAGAAAAGCCCGTTAAACAAATTGTTCCAATACCAGAGGTAGTAAAACCATCAGTATCAGAAGAAAAGAATGATAAAGTTAAAGATGATACTGTAATAAATCCACCAGTACCACCAAAGACAGGTGACAATACTATCATTATTGGAGAAATACTTTTAGTTCTAGGAGCTATTGTGGTACTTATTATATTAAGACGAAATAAAAATACAAATTAGACCCTAACATTATAAAAAATATAAGTAATATTAAAAAATATCTTCTAAAACAATATTTTATGGTAAAAATATTGTTAGAAGATATTTTTTTTTGGAGTATTATGTAAAAAAATAATAACTTATTAGAAAAAAAATCCAAAAGCCTATAGACAACTAAAAAGATATGGGTTATAATATAAATATAAAATTAAATGAGGCAAAACTAGGGAAACCTAGTCACGCAAAGCTATAGGGGCTAAAGTTTAGTAAACTATGCCAGCCAGTTGCCGAAAAGAGTAAAAATTTCTTTTTGTATATACAAAGATACTCTTGGGTATCTTTTTTATTTTGAAATTTATTACTCCCGGCCTAACTCAAAGGAGGGAATAATATGAAACCAAGTAAAAAATTATTAATCGCTATAATATCAATGTTCTTAATAAGTTCAGTTCCAGTAAGTGCACATCCAGACAGTACTACTATACAACAAAATAAAGAAACACTTAGTCAAATAGTGGTTCTTCCAACTGGAAATTACAATAAAAATGAAGCTAACGCTATGGTAAATAGACTAGCTAATATAGATGGAAAGTATTTAAATGCATTAAAACAAGATAACTTAAAAATAAAATTATTAAGTGGAAAGTTAACAGATGAAAAAGAATACGCTTATTTAAAAGGTGTAGTTCCTAAGGGTTGGGAAGGTACTGGAAAAACTTGGGATGATGTTCCTGGTTTAGGTGGAAGTACAGTAGCTCTTAGAATAGGATTTAGTAACAAAGGTAAAGGTCATGATGCAATAAACTTAGAATTACATGAAACAGCACATGCAATAGACCATATAGCATTAAATGACATTTCTAAATCAGCACAATTTAAACAAATATTTGCTAAAGAAGGACGTTCTTTAGGTAATGTAAATTACTTAGGCGTATATCCAGAAGAATTCTTTGCAGAAGCATTTGCATATTACTATTTAAATCAAGATACAAATAGTAAATTAAAAGCAGCTTGTCCACAAACTTATAGCTTTTTACAAAACTTAGCTAAATAGAAAATTTAATAAATTAAAAATAAATTAAGAAGCTGTCTCAAAATAGAGATAAGCTTCTTTTTCA
>NZ_JAGWCX010000047.1:0-31858 GCF_020657775.1 Clostridioides sp. ZZV14-6345
TATTGCAACCTTATCTGATATGCTTATTGCTTCTACTATAACTAAAAAAGTGCAACTAATCGCTCAATAAAACAGAATCATCCATTTTAGCACCCATATAAATAATATTAAGATTTCCTAAACTGCTATCCCAAACGATACTATTAATAATAGTAGATAATAATAATCTCTTATCATCTAAACTGGCATTATCAACTTCATCATTAAATCTCTTCAGATTATTAGTAATAATATCAAGATTAATATTGTCACTAGTAATATTGACATTGCTAGATTCCAAAGTATTAATCTTATTCTTTAAAATACTAATCTCACTATTTAAGCTCTCAATTTGAGAAACTATATAATCAGAAGCAGTGCTACCAGTATTTTTTGCAAGTTCTATAACTAAATTTTTAATAAGTTTTTCCTTATCTAAAATTTGATTTTTAAGTAAATTAGTCTCAGATTTTAAAACATTAAAAATATTACCATTCTTAATGTTATTACTATTAAATTCACTTATGATAGATTCCACTTTACAATTCTTAATTTTATCTATAACTAAGCTTTCAACTAATTGTCCATTAAGGTTTTTGCAGTTACAAGTATCAGCACCAAGTGTTTTTTTAGTACCACAAACATAATAATATTTTAAATCTTTATCAGTTTTTTTACCCTTATAGGTAATTCTCATATTAGCACCACACTTACCACATTTTATAAGTCCAGATAAAAGAGCAGTTTTGCCAGTTGCTATTCTTGGTGTCTTATCACGATTTTTATCTAGCTGACTTTGTACTTCAAGCCATATTTCAGGTTCTATGACTCCATGGTGTTTTGCAATTGCGGCTATTGAATCAGATGTATTTTTAGCATAGGTAAGGATTCCACATTTTCTATCTGAAGTACCTATAACATCCATACCATTGTTTCTAAGATACTCTAAAACTTCATCATTAGCTTTTACATATGCTGGATTTCTAAGTATTCTAGATAAAGAACTCGGGTCAAATTTACCACCTCGAGGACCTCTTATTCCATTATGATAAACATATTTATATAACTTGGATAATGACCTAAGTTCTAAGTATTTATTGTATATTAACTTTACAACCTCCATTTGTTCGTTATTTACTTGAAGCTTATACATACTTCTTTCTTTTAGATTTTCATCTAAGAATGTGATTTTTTCACTGTTAAATCCATGAGGTGTATTGCCTCCAAGCCATCTACCACTACGAGCTAATTCATACATATTATCTTTTATACGTTCTGCTATTGTTTCTCTTTCTAGTTGAGCAAATACACTTGATATAAACATCATAGCTCTTCCCATTGGAGTTGAAGTATCAAATTGTTCTTTAATAGAGATAAATGATATGTTTAGTTCATTTAATTTTTCTATTAAAGTAGAGAAGTCAGATACATTTCTCGATATTCTATCTAATCTATAGCAAACCAGATAATTGAATTTCTTATCTTTAGCATCCTGCATCATTTTCTTAAATTGTGGTCTATCTATATTACTGCCACTAAAACCCTCATCTTCATATATCAAAAAATCTTTTATACCAATAGATTTTGTATAATCCATACATAATTGTATTTGATTTTCTATAGAGTCACCTTTTCCAGTAAATCTTGATTTTCTTGAATAAATTGCAGCTTTCAAAATTAAAACCTCCTATAAATTAGGATATATATTTGAAATTATTTGTATACAGCCTTTCAAGTAAACTTATTAGAATGAATTTATTAATTAGGTAAATTTATATAATTCTACTTTTTATAATATATGACTATTTATTTTATTTCTTTACTATTCAAATTTTAAATCAATAATAAATTTTGATGCTTAGTTGTATCAGGACAAATCTCTAATTTCATAAATTAATATAAAGGCATAAGTTACTATGACAAAGCTAAAATCTAAATATTTTAAAGGATGATTTTTTGAAACTAATAGTTATAACAAGAATTTGTAGGGGGCTTGCATATGGAAATCAAGGTTGTAGAGATTTTTCCTAAAGATGAAGCTAAACTTAATGGAATAGAAATAGCTAAAGCTAGTTGGTTTGTAAATATAATAGGTAAAAAATATCCTAAAGAAGTCTTAGATAAAGCATTTATTACTTTAGAAAAAGAATTAAATGTAAGTAAATCTGATAGATAAGCTTTGATTATTGATTTTATATACTATTGACTTGACATTATATTAATCAAATAGTATATTTTTAAATATAGCACAATGAAGTGTTAAAAGAGCAATGGAGCTCCATAGATAAAGTCTATGGAGCTTTTTTGCGTATTTAACTTAAGGAGGATAGAAATTTGAATAACTTTGAGATTAAAACTAGAATTAAATTTGGAGAAGGCTCACTGAAAGCTCTACAAGAATTAAAAAACAAAAAAGTACTAATAATAACAGACCCATTTATGGTTAAATCAAAAACAATAGATAAAATAACATCTAACTTAATAAATACAACATATCAAGTTTTTGAAGACATAGTACCAGACCCACCAATAGAAGTAGTAGTAGCGGGAATAGAAGCATTTAAATCTACAAACCCAGATATAATAATAGCATTAGGTGGAGGTTCTGCAATAGATGCTGCAAAATCTATAATGGATTTTTCTAAAAAAATATTAAAATCTAATGAAGTAGAGTTTATAGCAATACCAACAACGAGTGGAACAGGTTCAGAAGTAACATCATTTGCTGTAATAACAGACAGTCAAAAGAAATGTAAGTATCCATTAGTAAGTGATGATTTACTTCCAGACATGGCAATACTAGACCCAGAACTTGTAAAAACTGTACCAAACTTCATAACAGCAGATACAGGGATGGATGTATTGACACATGCTATAGAAGCTTACGTATCTACAAATTCTAATGACTTCTCAGATGCACTATCTGAAAAAGCCATAAAGTTAGTGTTTAAATACTTAATAAAAGCATATAAAGATGGAAATGATATAGAAGCTAGAGAAAAAATGCACAATGCATCTTGTTTAGCAGGTATAGCATTTAATCAAGCATCACTTGGTATAAATCATTCTATTGCACATGTACTAGGTGGAAAATTCCATATACCACATGGAAGAACAAACTCTATATTGCTTCCTCATGTAATAGAATATAATGCATCAATAGTAGGATATACTAACACAACTTACTCTGATACAGCTAAGAAATATGCACAAATAGCAGAATTAGTAGGGCTTGGGAATGGTAATATAAGAATAGCTGTTAGAAATTTAGTAAATGAAATAAAAAAACTACAAAAAGAAATGAATATGCCAACCAAACTGACACAGTGCAAATTAAGTTTAGAAGATGTAACTAATGAGGAAAGAGAAATAGCAAAACTTGCTATAAGAGATACTTGTACACTAACTAATCCCAAAGTACCAACTGAAGATGATATAATAAACATATTAAATAATATTAAATAACTACATTTTATTACATGTAAACATAATATTATACAAGTAGGGAAAATGTTTTTAAAAATATAAATTATATATTGACAAATATAAAACAGAAAACTATAATGAAAGTATCACAAAGGCGTGATACTTTAGTAGAAAGCAACGGAGCTTCTTAGGAATATTAATATTATTCTTATGGAGCTCTTTTTATTTTAAACAAATAATTTTTTAGTAAACTATATTTAAAGAAAGCAGGGAATAAATTTGACTGAAGAATCTAAGCAAAGAGTTATTCAAGAATATGTTCCTGGAAAACAGGTTACATTAGCACATATAATAGCTAATCCTAATGAAGATATATATAAGAAACTAGGATTAGTGCTTGATAAAAAAGATGCAATAGGAATACTTACAATAACACCAAGTGAAGCATCAATAATAGCAGCAGATGTTGCTACAAAAGCTTCAAATGTATCTTTAGGTTTTATAGATAGATTTAGTGGTTCTGTAGTAATATCAGGTGATGTAAGTTCTGTAGAATCAGCATTAAACGATGTTTTAGAAGTTTTAGGAAATATGTTAAACTTCTCATCTACAAAAATAACAAGGACATAATAATACAATGAAGAATATAATATTTATGGGAAAGACAGGTAGTGGTAAAACTACTTTATGTCAAAAACTAGACCAATTAGAATTGAAATATAAAAAAACTCAGTCAGTAGAACTTTATAATAATGCAATAGATACTCCAGGTGAATATATGGAGAATAGAAGCCTATACAATGCCTTAATAACAACATCAGCAGATGCTAAAATTATAGCAATAGTGTATGATGCTACACAAGAAGAAAATTATATAGCACCAGGATTTGCAAGTATGTTTTGCAAAGATGTAATAGGGATTATAACTAAAATAAATAAAGCTACTGAAGACGAGGTTAATCTAGCTTATGAAAGACTATCACTAGCAGGAGCAAGTCAAATCTTTAAAATAGACACAGTTGATGATATAGGGCTTGAAAAACTATTTAAATATCTAGAAAAATCTAAAAATATAGATGAAATTTAAGGGGAAATATTTTTTTACTCAAAATTATGATAAAAGTATGATAAAATAAAAAAATATATAAACTATTCTAAAAAGATTTAATCTTTAAGTGAGGTAGGAACATGGGGAAAAAAATACTATTGGTTGATGATGAACCACTGTTAAGGATGGATACAAAGGATATACTAGAAAGTCATGGCTATGAAATAATAGGAGAAGCAAGTGATGGATTTGAAGCTGTTGAAATGTGTAAAAAACATAAACCTGATTTAGTTATAATGGATATAGAAATGCCAATACTTGATGGTATAAAGGCAGGTAAAATAATATGTAAAGAAAATCTAGCAGGTGGAGTACTTTTATTAACTTCATTTGAGGATAAAGAATACGTAGAAAAGGCCAAAAGTATAGGTGCTTATGGATACTTAGTAAAGACAGCAAGCGAAAAATCACTTATACCAACTATAGAAATGTGTCTAAATAAAGTAAATGAATTTGAAAGAATGAAAAAGGATTTAGAAAAGGTAAATTCTAAATTGAATGAAAGAAAATTAGTAGAAAGAGCAAAAGGTATACTTATAAGAGAGTTTAAAATTTCTGAGGATGAAGCATACACTAGAATAAGAAAATTAAGTATGGATAAAAGAACTACAATGATGGAAATTGCCAAGATGATTATAATAGGATACGATGACTAATACGATAAAAAAGATAGCAACTACACAAACATACTTAAATAATAATGAAATTGAAAAAATTATAGAGGTATCAAAATCCTTAGATTTAATGGCTTCCTTTTATGAGGCTGATGTTTTTATAGATGTATTAAGTAAAATTGATGATGAAGCAATTGTTGTGGCACATAGTAGACCTAAAGAAAAGTCAGTGTACTGTGAAAATGTTATAGGCAAAAAGGCTCTACTTGAAAATGAACCAGGAGTTATAAAGTGCTTAAAAACAGGAGAAAGAGTAAGAGATATAAAAGCTTTAACACAAGAATATAAACTGGTTAAGCAAAATATTCAGCCAATAACATTAGATGACAAAGTTTTAGCAGTATTAATAGTTGAAAAAGATATAAGTAGTGAAGTTAAGAATGAGTTTAACACTAATGAAGATGAAGAAAATAAAAATTTACATCAGTTTATAAAATTGATAGGAAATAATGATTTTTTAGTTGATAATTTAAATTCAGCTATACTCATATTTGATAAAAATGGGAAATTAAAAATTAAAAATCGTATTGCAACTGAAATATATAAAAATCTTGGATTTGAATGTGATATACAAGATATGCATTATAACGACTTGTATATAGAAACTAAAGTATTTGAAGATATATTAATGGATGAAAATTATGATGAAACAAATGAAGTTTCAATAGGTAATATGTTTTTCAAAATAAAGACCATATACATCAAAGATGATGAGTTTAAGGTTTGTAAAATAGTACAAGATATAAGTGATTTAAAGCGAAAAGAAGAAGAATTAGTTTTAAAAACAGTAGCTATAAGAGAAGCTCATCATAGGGTGAAAAATAATCTTCATACAGTAATATCTATAATAAAAAAACAAAGTAGATTATCTCAAAATGATGAAGTCAAGCAGTGTTTGGATAATATAATAAATAGAGTATTTGCAATACTTTCGACTCATTATTTATTATCTAAGGAAGTGGATAATAATATATCTATACGAGAAGGTATCAATTTATTAGTGTCAAATATTCAAGGTGGGTATTTGTTTAGTAAGGATATAGATATACGTATAACAGGTGAAGATTTTAAAATTAGTGGAGAAAAAGCAACCGCAATACTTTTGGTTATAAATGAAATACTACAAAACTGTTATGACCATGCTTTTATTGATAGAGAACATGGTAATATACAAATATTAATAAATAAAGATAATGATTCAAGAAATATCGCTATTATAGATGATGGAGTTGGATTTGATAGTGATAATATAAATAAAAATAGTTTAGGGACATATATAATAGATAGTTATATAACTCAAATGTTAAAAGGAAGTATAAATAGAAAAAGTAGTAAGAATGGTACAGAAGTATTAATTACTATACCTACACAAATTAATATTTAAATAATAACTCATCTACAAAGTAGTAGTTTTAATTGAGCAAAGAGGCTTAAGGTTATTAATAGATTAAGTTAGTTGAATGTATTTATAAAAATTATAAGTATATATTCAATTTAACATATATTTATTATAACTTTAAGCCTCTTTGCTTGTTTAAGACATACTTAAATTTTAGGAGGTGAGAAAATGAGAGAAGAGTTATTAAGTGTTGGTATTGACATTGGAACAAGTACCACTCAGTTAATTTTTTCTAAATTAATAGTGGAAAATACTGAATCAAATTTTTCGGTACCTAGAATAAGTATAGTAGACAAAGAAATTATTTATAAAAGTAAAGTTTATTTCACTCCTCTTATTTCAAATAATGAAATAAATGGTCAACAGATAAAAGATATAGTTGAAAATGAATATAAAAAAGCAAATATATCTAAAGTGGATATACATACAGGAGCAGTAATAATCACTGGTGAAACAGCTAGAAAAGAAAATGCAAATGATGTGCTTCATACTTTAAGTGGATTTGCTGGAGACTTTGTTGTTGCAACAGCAGGACCTGATTTAGAAAGCATAATATCAGGAAAAGGAGCTGGAGCTCATATTTATTCAAAAGAACATTCAACTACAATTGTAAATATAGACATAGGTGGGGGAACTAGTAATATAGCTTCATTTAAAAGGGGAGAAGTAACCGATACTGGGTGTTTGGATATAGGTGGAAGACTCATAAAGATAGATAAAATAAGTAAAAAAATAACTTATATATCACCTAAAATAGATAAAATCATAAAAGATAATAATTTAAACCTTCAAGTAGGAACTGTAGCTACAATAGAAAACACAAAACCAATAGTTGATATGATGGTTGACTTATTAATGGAAAGTATAGGATTAAAAAAACAGACACCTTTATTTGATTTTATAATAACCAATAAATCAATAAGTGTAGATGAAAGTATTAAGAATGTTTCATTCTCTGGTGGAGTAGCTGATTATATTTACTACGATGGAGAAATAAAGGATTATTTTGAATATGGTGACTTGGGAATTTTACTTGGGCAAGCAATAAAAAATTGCGAATACCTTAAAAAAGTAAATGTGGTTCAATCTATGGAAACAATAAGAGCCACAGTAGTTGGAGCAGGTTCTCATACTACTGAAGTAAGTGGAAGTACAATAACTTATACTAGCGAAAAGTTTCCAATTAAGAATTTGCCAGTCTTAAAATTATCAATTGATGAAGAAGTAGGTACTTCAAAACAAATCAGTGAGGCTATAAAAAACAAACTCAACTGGTTTAAATTAGAAAATGATTTACAGAAAGTTGCTATAGCCATGATAGGTAAGAAAAATCCAACCTTTTCAGATATACAAGAGTATGCTAAAGGGTTTGTAGATGGAATGCAACAAATCATTGAAAATGATTTACCTTTTATAGTAATCGTTGAAAATGATATGGCAAAAGTATTAGGTCAAGCAATATATGCATTATTAAATTATAAAAAAGAAATTGTTTGTATAGACAGTGTTAAGGTTGAAAATGGAGATTATATCGACATTGGAAAACCTATAGTTGAAGGTAAAGTTTTACCTGTGGTAATAAAAACATTAGTTTTTAATTAATAGAAGGAGGTAAGTAAATGATTTTAAAGACAAAATTATTTGGACGTACTTATCAGTTTAAAGGCTTATATGATGTAATGGCTAAAGCTAATGAAGAAAAATCAGGAGATAAATTAGCAGGTCTTGCAGCAGAATCAGCTGAAGAAAGAATAGCAGCAAAAGTTGTTTTATCACACATAAAGCTAGAGGATATAAGAAATAATCCTGCAGTAGCATATGAGGAAGATGAAGTAACAAGAATAATACAAGATGCTGTAAATGAAAAAGTTTATGAAGAAATAAAAGACTGGACAGTATCTGAACTTAGAGAGTGGATATTAGATTCAAATACTAGAAGCCTTGATATAAGAAGAATATCAAGAGGATTAACTTCTGAAATGATAGCAGCAGTTGCAAAATTAATGTCAAATATGGACTTAGTTTATGCAGCTAAAAAGATAAAGGTTACTGCTCACTGTAATACAACTATAGGAGAACAAGGAACGTTATCAGCAAGACTTCAACCTAATCATCCAACAGATGACCCAGATGGAATACTTGCATCGCTTCTTGAAGGTTTAACTTTTGGTATAGGAGATGCAGTACTTGGATTAAACCCAGTTGATGACTCTGTTGAAAGTGTTACTAAAGTATTAAAGAGATTTGAAGAAGTAAAGCAAAAATATCAAATACCAACTCAAACATGTGTATTAGCACACGTTACTACACAAATGGAAGCAATAAGAAATGGTGCTCCTGCAGATTTAATATTCCAATCTATAGCAGGTTCTGAAAAAGGAAATGAAGCCTTTGGATTTAATGGAGATACCATAGAAGAAGCTAGACAGTTAGCTTTAAAACATGGTACAGCTACAGGACCTAATGTCATGTATTTTGAAACTGGACAAGGTTCAGAATTATCTTCAGAAGCACATCATGGAATAGACCAGGTTACTATGGAAGCTAGATGCTATGGATTTGCTAAAAAGTATGAACCATTCTTAGTAAATACAGTTGTTGGATTTATAGGGCCTGAGTACTTATATGATGCTAGAGAAGTTGTAAGAGCAGGACTTGAAGACCATTTTATGGGTAAACTACATGGATTACCAATGGGTGTTGATGTTTGTTACACTAACCATATGAAGGCTGACCAAAATGATATGGAAAACTTAGCTATACTATTAACAACAGCAGGATGTACGTACTTTATGGGAATACCTCATGGAGATGATGTTATGCTTAACTATCAAACAACAGGATACCATGAAACAGCATCGCTTAGAGAAATGTTTGGATTGACAGCAATAAAAGAATTTGATGCTTGGATGGAAAAGATGGGATTCTCTAAAGATGGTAAGTTAACAGAGTTAGCGGGAGACGCATCTGTATTATTAGGATAGGAGGTATTTAGTATGAATGAAAAGGATTTAAAAGCATTAGTAGAACAGTTAGTTGGAGAAATGGTTGGGGAATTAGATACTAATGTTGTATCTGAAACTGTTAAGAAGGCAACTGAAGTTGTAATAGACAACAATGCTTGTATAGATGATATAACGGAAGTTGATATAAGAAAGCAATTACTAGTAAAAAATCCTAAGGACGCAGAGGCTTATTTAGATATGAAAGCAAAAACACCTGCAAGATTAGGCATAGGAAGAGCTGGTACTAGATATAAAACAGAAACAGTTTTAAGATTTAGAGCAGACCATGCTGCTGCACAAGACGCTGTATTCTCTTATGTAGATGATGAATTTATAAAAGAAAATGATATGTTTGCAGTAGAAACTTTATGTAAAGATAAAGATGAATACTTAACAAGACCAGATTTGGGAAGAAAATTTTCTCCAGAAACTATAAGTAGTATAAAATCTAAATTTGGTACAAATCAAAAAGTTTTAATATTAGTGGGAGATGGACTTAGTTCAGCTGCTATAGAGGCAAACTTAAAAGACTGTGTACCAGCTATAAAACAAGGTCTAAAAATGTATGGTATAGACTCAAGTGAAATTTTATTTGTTAAACATTGTAGAGTTGGTGCTATGGACCATTTAGGTGAAGAATTAGGTTGTGAAGTTATATGTATGTTGGTTGGAGAAAGACCAGGATTAGTTACTGCTGAATCAATGTCAGCATATATAGCGTACAAGCCATACATAGGAATGGCAGAAGCAAAGAGAACAGTTATATCAAACATTCACAAAGGTGGAACAACTGCAGTTGAAGCAGGTGCTCATATAGCTGAACTTATAAAAACTATGTTAGATAAAAAAGCTTCAGGAATAGACCTTAAGTAAAGTCGAGGGAGTGTAGAATATGAAAAACGATGTAATTCGTCCTAATATATTAGGAATTAAGATAATTTCAAATATAAGTCCAGAAATGGCACAAAAACTAGAACTAAAATCACATCACAAAAGTTTAGGTTTAATAACCGCAGACTGTGATGATGTTACGTACACAGCTCTTGATGAAGCAACTAAAGCTTCAGAAGTTGATGTTGTGTATGCAAAATCAATGTATGCAGGTGCTGCAAATGCTTCAACAAAGCTTGCTGGAGAAGTATTAGGAATAATAGCAGGACCAAGTCCAGCAGAAGTAAGAAGCGGTCTAAATGCAGTAGTTGATTTTCTAGAATATGGAGCAACTTTTATAAGTGCAAATGATGATGATTCAATAGCATATTATGCTCACTGCGTATCAAGAACAGGTACATATCTTTCAGAGGTGGCAGGAATAAGAGAAGGTGAGGCATTAGCTTATTTAGTAGCACCACCACTTGAAGCAATGTATGCTCTAGATGCAGCAATGAAAGCTGCAGATGTTAAGATGTGTGAATTATTTGCACCTCCAACTGAAACAAACTTTGGTGGAGCATTACTTACAGGTTCTCAATCGGCTTGTAAAGCAGCATGTGATGCATTTGCAGAAGCAGTAAAATCAGTTGCAGACAATCCAACAGGATTCTAGGATAGTTAGATGGATGCTATAGGCTTAATAGAAGTAATAGGATATGTTGCTGCAATAGAAGCTTCTGATGCTTGTTTAAAATCTGCAAATGTTAATATTGTAAAAATTGATAAGGTTGGAGCAGGTATTGTTACTTTAACAATATGTGGAGATGTTGGTGCTGTAAAATCTGCTCTAGAAGCAGGTAAAATTGCAGCTTCTAGAGTTGGTACATTAAGAGCATCACATATTATACCAAGAATCCATAGTGAAGTAACAGATGCTTTATTCAAAACTAAAGAACCTAAAGTCTGTGAAGTTTCAGAAGATAAAGAGAAAAACGTTGAGATTACATTGGAAATAACTGATAATGTATCGAAAAATTTATCAAAAAAAGATAATGTAATTTTAGATGTCACTGAGAACAGTGAAAATATTGAAAAATTATATAGTGATATAGATAAAATTAACAAAGAAATTGAAACAGTGGATGATCGTTTAACAGAAGTCAATGAGGAAAAAATAGAAAATACTAATATTGATAAAGACGTATTGGAACAAGTTAAAATAGAAAATTATGATTTTGATAGAGATGACTTATCAAAGAATAGCGTGAAAAAACTTAAAGCTATGGCTAAGAAATTAGACTCTTCAATAACTTATAAAGATTTAAATGTTCTTAAAAAAGAAGAATTGATAAACTTAGTTAAAAAGCTTAGCAGAGGGGATAGATAGTTATGACACTTTTAGATAAAGATTTAGTATCTATACAAGAAGTCAGAACTCTTGTAAAAAGAGCTAAAGTGGCTCAAGAGAAACTTTCTAAAATGAGCCAAGAGCAAATAGATAAAATAGTAAAAGCTGTTGCAGATGCAGCATTTAATAATGCTACTAAATTAGCTAAAATGGCAAATGAAGAAACTGGATTTGGAAAATGGGAAGATAAAGTAATTAAAAATACTTTTGCATCTATGGGAGTTTATGAAACTTTAAAAAACACAAAAACTATTGGAATAATTGGTGAAGATAAAGAAGCAGATACAATAGATATAGCTACACCAGTTGGAGTTGTAGCAGGTCTTATACCTTCAACAAATCCAACATCAACAGTAATATACAAAACTATAATATCTCTAAAGGCAGGAAATACTATAGTTTTCTCTCCACATCCAAATGCAAAAAAATGCATACTTGAAACAGTTAATATAATAAGTGAAGCAGCTATAAAGGCTGGAGCTCCAGAAGATTCAATATTATGTATAACCAATCCAAGTATAGTTGGAACGAATGAATTAATGAAACATAAAGATACAAACTTAATATTAGCAACTGGAGGAGAAGCAATGGTTAGAGCTGCTTACTCTTCAGGAACACCAGCTATAGGAGTTGGACCTGGAAATGGACCAGCGTTTATAGATAAATCAGCCAATGTTAAGTTAGCAATCAAAAGAATAATAGATTCTAAAACTTTTGATAATGGTGTTATATGTGCATCAGAACAATCTATAGTAATAGAAAAATCTATGGAAGAAACTGTGTTAAAAGAACTTAAAAATCAAGGTGCATATGTTTTAAATGAAGAGGAAAGTGAAAGATTGGCAAAATTCATATTAAGAGCTAATGGTACTATGAATCCACAAATAGTTGGTAAGAGTGTTGAAGTAATAGCAAATTTAGCAGATTTAACAAATGTACCTAAAAATACAAAAGTTCTCGTTGCAAAAGAAAATAAAGTTGGTCATAATGTAGCCTATTCAAGAGAAAAACTTACACCAATACTAGCGTTCTATGTTGAGGAAAATGTAGAGGCTATTATGAGTAGATGTAGAGAAATATTACTAAATGAAGGTGCAGGTCATACCTTCTCAATGCATGCAAATGATGAAGAGTTGGTAAAGAGATTTGCTCTTAACATGCCAGTATCAAGAATACTTGTGAATACTCCTTCAGCACTTGGAGGAATAGGTGCATCAACAAACCTTGTACCAGCACTAACACTTGGTTGTGGTGCAATAGGTGGAAGTTCAACTTCAAACAATATAGGACCACTTGATTTAATAAATGTTAAAAGAGTAGCTTATGGAATCAAAGAAATAGAAGAACTTGGAAAAGATACATCTAAAGTTGAAAAGTCAATGTTTGACTCAATGGATAAAGAAGAATTAATAAATCTTCTTGTTCAAAGATTAGTTAAAGAACTAGCATAACTAAAATAAAAATGAAATTTATAACTATAAATTTCTAAAAATATAAACTATAAAACTATAAAATTAAATTTTTGGAGGATAAGATTATGGCAAGTGCAAACGCATTAGGAATGATAGAAACTAAAGGATTAGTAGGAGCAATAGAAGCAGCAGATGCAATGGTTAAAGCTGCAAATGTACAATTAGTAGGAAAAGAGCAAGTAGGTGGAGGATTAGTTACTGTAATGGTAAGAGGAGATGTTGGGGCTGTTAAAGCTGCTACAGATGCTGGAGCTGCAGCTGCTGAAAGAGTTGGAGAACTAATATCAGTTCATGTTATACCAAGACCACACTTTGAAGTAGATGCTATATTACCAAAAGTATCAGCTGAGTAATATAAAAGTAGTTTTAAAATTTAAATTTTGATTAAAAAGAGGCTATCTCAAAAATGAGTCTTACTAATAAACTCAATGTATTTTGAGGTAGTCTTTTTTATACATCTAATAGGAGATGTGATAAAATGGGTGTTTTAACAGAAAACGAAATAAAAAGAAAAATAGGAAAAAACAAAGGCAATATAACTGAATTTTATATAGAAAAAGGACAAATAATAACTCCTTCTGCAAAATCTTATTTAACTGAGAGAAGTATTGAACTCAAATATATTGATAAGATTTCAGATATAAATAATGAACCCAAAGAAGTTATAAAAGAAGTAGTTAAAGAGAAAATGTATAAATATACTACTGTATTTGGTGCTAAATTGGATGAAAAACCAGAACATATGACTCAATTAAATGGGAATCTTTTAGTTTTTAAAGACCATAAAAGAATAATATTGAGGGGAAAAATAGATTCTCTTGAATCAGAAATACTAAAAGCACAGATTCTTTGCCAAAAACTAGGTATTCCAAAGCTTGTTAAGGAATTACAAGAGGTATTAGACTTTGTAAGAAATATAATGAGATGTGAGGTTTTAGAAGAAAAACTAGAAGACTTTAAACTTTTAGGGTTGACTCCACAAGAACTTAGAGAACAATCTCACTATCCTAAAAAATACTTTGGTATAGGACATGAGTTCCCAAGTTATGAAATGGGTGAAGTAGTAGTAGCTATAAATAGTATAAGAAGTAATACACGAGAGGTTGAACTTGCAGCTTACGAAGCATTTAAAGGTGAGTACGGAAATGTTCAAAGAGAAGATTTAATAAAGGCACTTAATAGATTATCGTCAGCATTTTGGATAATGATATATAAAGTTAGAACTAATAAGTATAAGTAGTTGGAGGACACAATGGAGAGTCTATTAAATGAAATAGTAGAAGAAGTAATAACTAGAGTTAAAAAAGAAGCATTCATAGAAGTTGAAGCATCAGGAAGACACGTTCACTTAAGTAGAGAAGATGTAGACAAATTATTTGGTAAGGGATATACTCTTACAAAATTAAAAGACTTATCTCAACCAGGTCAATATGCTTGTAAGGAAAGAGTCACAATAACTGGTCCTAAAGGAAGTATAAAAAATGTAGTTGTACTTGGTCCATGTAGAAATGAAACTCAAGTAGAAATATCTTTAACAGATGGTTCAACTCTTGGATTAAAAGCTCCTATAAAACAAAGCGGAGACTTAGAAGGTACTTTAAGTATTAAAATATCAACACAACATGGTGAAGTTGAACTTGATAAGGGGTTAATGGTTGCTAAAAGACATATACACATGACTCCTAAGGATGCTGAAAAATTCAATGTATGTGATAAAGAAATAGTTGAAGCTAAGGTGATGGGTCAGAGACCTTTAACATTTGATGATGTAGTAATAAGAGTTAGTGACAGCTTTAAAACTTACATGCACATAGATTATGATGAAGCCAATGCATGTGGCTATTCAAAAGGAACTGTTGCTAAAATAATAAAGAAAGCATAAATTTAACCTACTATATAGATTACCTCTAGGGAGGATTTAATATGAATTATGATAACCTTGTAGATTTAATAATGGAAGAAATCTATAAAAAAATAAATAGTAATGAACTAAAAATATCTAATAAACCTAAGGCTGTGATTGTATTTGAACAAGACAACAATAAATTTAACTTATTAAAAGATGAATTTGAAATAGTAGAATTTGATAAAAGTATAAAAGAATGTGAAATAGTGATAGTTTCAAGACTTTGTATGAGGGGATTATCAAATCTAGCACTTGGAAATTCAACAAGTGAGGAAGAAAGATTTATACTAAAAATGATTATGAAGGGCAAAAAGGTATATGTCCTAGATGAAGGAATTGAATATAAAAAATATAAAGATACTGCACCAAAAGCGTTATATAAGAAGTTTATGTCCTTTGAAAATGAAATATGTAAATTTGGTGTGGAAATTATAAAAGACTTAAATACTATAACTAAAAATAAGTTAAGTATAAAAAGTGAAGTATCAAGTTCTATAGATTCTAAAAAAGAAAATACAAAAGCTTTAAATAAAGATATGGAAAGTCTAAATAATGTAGGAAGTATAAAGATAGATACCGAATTTAGTTTAGATTTAAGAAATAAAAAACTTATATCAGAAGCTGACTTAAGAAAACCAACTATAAATGGAGTTAAAAACATACTAGTTAATAAAAAAAGTATAATAACGCCATTGGCTGTAGATTTTATGAGAATACACCATCTCAAACTAAAGAAAGTGTAAGGAGGTAATTTTATGGATATAGGAAAAGTTGTAGGTAATGTTTGGGCTACAAGAAAAGATGAAAAATTATGTGGTCAAAAACTTTTAGTTGTAAAAATTTTAAAAACTAAAGACACATACAAGGAAGGCTTCATGGTTGCAGCCGATAATGCAGGAGCAGGAAATGGAGACTTAGTTCTTATATCCAAAGGTTCCTCAGCTAGAGAATCGATTGAAAAAGCTCATGTTCCAGTAGATGCAACTATAGTTGGAGTAGTCGATTCATTTGAGGTGTTTGATGAATAAAAGTATAGGAGCTATAGAATTTAAAAGTATTGCTAAAGGTATAGAAGTATCTAACGAAATGATAAAAAAATCTTCAGTTGATGTATTGTACTTAAAAAGTATTTGTCCAGGTAAATTTTTAATAATAGTAGGTGGAGAAACTTCTTATGTAAATGAATGTGTAGACTACGGAATAAAACTTGGAGAAGGATATATTGTAGATAATTTTGTGATAAATGCAATTTCGCAAGAAATATTAGATGGATTTAAAAATAAGTATCAGAAGTTGGATAATATAGTCTCTATAGGCGTTGTTGAAAGTAGCAAAGTATGTGCTGGAATAAAAATGCTTGATAAGACTTTAAAATCAGGCGATTTAATATTAGTAAAACTTCAATTATCTTTTGCTATAGGAGGAAAATTAGTATATATAGTAGCAGGAGATTTAAGTAGTTTAGAATATGCATTAAAAGAAAGTGAAAATGTAGTAAGAAAAAAAGAAGTAATATATAAGACTGTAATACCATCAGTAGACAGTCAAATAATAAAAAGTCTAATAAAATAATGGGGGGAACTATGAGTATAAACGAAATTATAATCTATGTAATGGTAGTCTTTATGGTACTTGGAGCTATAGATAAATGTATAGGTAACAAATTTGGTCTTGGAGAACAGTTTGAAGAAGGTATAATGGCAATGGGTTCACTTGCAGTTGCAATGGTCGGTGTTATATGTCTAGCACCAGTGCTTGCTGATGTATTAAGACCAATTGTAGTACCAGTATTTGATATACTTGGAGCTGACCCAGCTATGTTTGCTGGAAGTTTGTTAGCTAATGATATGGGAGGTGCACCACTTGCACTTGAGCTTGCAAAAGACCCTAATGCTGGATTGTTTGGTGGATTAATAGTAGGTGCTATGATGGGACCTACAATAGTGTTTATAATACCAGTTGCACTTGGAATAATTGAAAAAGAAGACCAAAAATTCTTAGCAACAGGAATACTTGCAGGTATAATAACAATACCTATTGGAGCATTTGTTGGTGGATTAGTTGCAGGGTTTGAGGTAATGATGGTTCTTAGAAACTTAATACCAATAATAATATTTGCAGTAGTTATAGCACTTGGATTATTGAAATTTGAAAATGCTATGATAAAAGGATTCACATACTTTGGAAAAGGTGTAGTAATAGTTATAACTTTAGGACTTGCTGCTTCAATAGTTGAAGCTTTAACTGGAATAGTTATAATACCTGGAATGAAGCCAATAGGTGAAGGTATAGAAATAGTTGGAGATATAGCAATAGTTTTAGCAGGAGCATTCCCATTAGTATTTGTTATAACAAAGGTATTTAATAAACCATTAATGGCTTTAGGAAAAATTCTTGGGATGAATGATGTATCAGCAGCAGGGCTTGTTGCAAGTTTGGCTAACTGTATACCAATGTTTGGTATGATGAAAGATATGGACAATAGAGGAAAGATAATAAATGTAGCATTCTCTGTATCAGCAGCATTCGTATTTGGAGACCACTTAGGATTTACAGCAGGGTTTAATGCTAATATGATAACACCAATGATAGTTGCTAAATTAATTGGTGGTATAACAGCAGTATTATTAGCTATGGTTATAGCAAATAATACACTAAAAAAGGAGAATGTATAAGATGGATATAACAAATATAGATAAAAACTTAATTGAAACATTAGTAAGACAAATAATAGAAGAAAAAATAAATGGAACTAAAGATACTGTAGATTTTGTTAGAAATAAAGATGCTAGTGGAATAACTTCTATAAAGTTACCAACTGTAAAGGTTAGTGAATCTGATAGATTAGATACAGGAAACCCAAGTGATGTAGTTTACACAAAAGATTTATTTACATTAGAGGAAAGCCCAAGATTAGGTTGTGGTATGATGGAAATGAAGGAAACAACTTTTGACTGGACTCTAAACTATGATGAAATAGATTATATAATAGATGGAACTTTAGATATAATGATAGGTGGAAGAAAGGTTTCTGCTTCTTCAGGTGAGTTAATATTTATACCAAAAGGAAGCAAGATACAATTTTCTGTACCTGATTATGCTAGATTTATATATGTAACATATCCAGCAGATTGGGCATCTCAAAATTAACAAGAACCCAAATTAAGTTAATAATAATCAAATAAATAGTTTAAAATACAAACTCTTAATTAAACACATATTTCACATATTTAATTAGGCTATGAATCAAATTCATAGCCTTTTAATTATGAATATTGTTATACTTTAGGTGTATTTTTCTATATTTTTTTCATCTTTTTTTAATGTTGCACTTTTATACATATTGCTTCACCAATATCATGCGTAACTAAAATAGTAGATTTATTCTCATTTTTAATAATACTATAAACATCATCACAAACTAACAATCTCGTCTGATAATCAAGAGCTGAAAAAGGCTCATCTAAAAGTAAAATATCTGGATTTACAGAAAGTGTTCTAATAAGTGCAACTCTTTGTTTCATACCTCCAGATAATTCTTTTGGATACATGCTTCTAAAATCCCATAATCCATAAGTCTTTAAAAGACTTTCAACTCTATCTAAAGATTTTTTATCTTTTTTACCTTGAATTTCTAATCCAATAGTTATATTATCCATTATATTTCTCCATTCAAGTAAGTTATCTTTTTGAAACATATATCCAATATTTCCAGTAATCTTTACATCACCACTAGTCGGTTTTAAAAGATTAGTAAGAATATTTAAAATTGTAGATTTACCGCTTCCAGAAGGACCAAGCAAAGTTAATATTTCTCCTTCTTTCAAGTTAAAATTGACATCCTTTAATACTTCAAGCTCGCCTTCTTTAGTGTAGAAGTTCATATTTATATTTTTAACTTCTACTATGTTGTCATTCATTATGCCACCCCCTATAGCTTTTAGCTCGTATATATTATGTTATTAACAATATGACCTATTTGTACCATTTTTCATAAATATAATATAAATATTTTGTTTATTTACGTATTTTCTTAGTAACTTGTACGTATAAATTATAGATAAATAAATTATAAGGTAGGGGATAAGATTGAGTAACATAATAATGAATTTGATAGAGTCAATATTTACTAATCCAATAACTATATTGTTTTTACTTGCAATAACTGTGTATTCTGTTTTTAAAATAATAGAAAATAACAGAGTATACTCATTTGTAAGTTCAAAATTAGAAGAAATCAATAAGGATTATAAAACGAGTGAGTTTTATAAAAAAGTAAGGGATGATTACTATGTATATAGTAAAGAAAACCCTTATGCAGACGTAAATATAACTTCATTCATAGAAGAAGTTGTATCAGATTTAAAGCATAATAATTTGCCATTGTTAGAGAAGATTAGAAGCATAAAAAATTCATCTTCAATAAGTATATTGCTTGGAGTCTTAGGTACATTTGTTGGGCTTTCTACAATGCTTTTATGTGTTGATACTAAAGACATTATAAATTCACTTCCTTCAACTATTAGTAGTATGCAAACTGCATTTACAACCAGTATATTTGGAGTTGTATTTTCTCTAATTATAGGTTACTTTACTAAGATAAAAGATTGTGAACATGTTTTGATACAAATAATGTTAAAATCTGAAAATTTACTAACATCTGAGATAACTCATTTTAAATCAGAAAGAATTGATTTAAAAATAGAAGAGGTAAAAAATACAATAAAACAAATAAGTAAGTCTATAGAAGCCATTGAAAAATTTGATAAAATATCTAAAGATTTAAACGACTTTAATGATGAATTTATTAGTGGTATAGAAGCTTTAAAAAGCCTTTTAGAAGGTTCTCAGAGTTCTATTAAGACATTTGACCAGAGCGTAAGAAAATTAGATAAACAGTTTAATATTTTAAATATAAAATTTGTAAAACTGTTTGATAAATATGATAATCAAGACAATATAAATAAAGAGATTTTATTTGACATAAAAGAATCTTCAAAGAATATATATAATGCCACTGAAAGCCAGTTCAAAATTAGAGATTATATAAAAAATATAAATGCAGGATTTGCTCTATATGAAAGAAGTGCTCAAGATTTATTAACTAAATTAATGACTCATGAAAATAAAATATCTCAAAATCAAAAAATCCTTTTAGATGAAAAATTTACATTAGATGACTCAATAAAAAATCTTTCAAGTATTATTGAAAACTTTTCTAATGACCTACAAGTTAAACTGGATATAATGTTTGAGAATTCTTTAGATATTCAAGATAAATTAGATGTTATGTTTAATAACTCTTTTATGCACGATGAAGTTCCTCTTGATAGTGAAGAATTATTTAAAGATGATGTTGATGGTGTATTTAATCCTTTTAGCGAAGAGATTTATGAGATAGAAGATAAAGAAATAAAGGTCGTAGGTGAGGATGAGTTAAATGAATAATAAATATAGAAGAACTGTTAACAGAGAATTTGAAAAGAGTAGCTTTTGGCCAACATTTACAGATTTATTATCTACTGTATTGATGGTTGTGATTCTTATCCTATTTAGCTCAGAAAGTATTTCAGGTTCTGTCGAACAAGATTTAGCTAAAAATGTTAATGCTTCTGTTGAAGAAACCTTTAAAAAAAGTGGAATACCTGTGAAAGTAGATAAATCTAATGGTCAAGTAACTTTTGGTGAAAGAACTATGTTTGATGTAGATAGTGATGTTTTAAAACCAGAAGCTAAAGAGATGTTAAAAATGTTCGTTCCAAAGTACATAGAAACTATTTATAAAGATTATGGTGATTATATATCCAAAATAGTTATAGAAGGTCATACAGATGATGTGGGAAGTTATATATACAACTTAGATTTATCGCAAAGAAGAGCATATAGCGTTGCTAAATTTATAGTAGGAGATGAAATAGGCGACTATAAATACAAAGATAAAGTGACTAAACATATTATTGCAATAGGAAGATCAAAAGCTGAACTCATAAAAAATGGTGATAATAGCGTAAATAGAGATGCATCTAGAAGAGTAGAACTAAAATATGAAATAAATATTAATCAAAATAAATAATTAAATTTTTATAAAAAAAAAGAAGGCAATTGGTGTGAGCTTTAAGCCTTCTTTAAGGAAAAAGTTTATTTATTTTTGTTGATACTTAAGATATTATAGTTTTTAGAGGAAATTTGCAATATCTTAAGCATAAATGGTCGTTTAAAATGCATAACTGGATACTACTGATATAAAATATTTCATTTTATATAACATAAAACTTATATGGTGTCAATTTTCTATGTTATTGTACTATAATCTGTTATTTACAATATTATGTAAAAAAATATCATAAAAACGCATATCATGTTATAATTACTAGTGTATTATGAATATGGAGGCGTAGTTTGTGATAGAAAGAAGTATAAAAAATAAAAAAAATTCTAAAATTAAAGCTTTGATACTTTTATTGATAGTATCTATATCGATTTATTTAACCGGTTGCGCTACATCAGACACTGGAAATAGTCAATCAAATAATCAGGATTCTTTATCTAGTAGTATATCAAGTGATAAGAATGTAAAAATTCATTTTATTAACACTGGAAATAGTGATGCAATATTAATTCAAGATGGCAAAACTTTTACATTGATAGATGGGGGAGATAACGATGATGAGAATTTAATGGTAAACTATCTAAAGAATCAAGGTGTAAAAGATATTAAATATCTTATAGCTACCCATTCTCATGCAGACCATTTAGGAGGACTTGATTCTGTTGTCAAAAATTTCAATATAGAAAATGTTTTTGTATCGAATGGCTCAGCTGAAACAAAGAGTTATAGAGATTTTATAAATGCTTTGGCAAATAAGGATTTATCTCCAAGTGTACCACTTGAAAATAACAAGTTTTATTTAGAAGATTCTTATTTTGAAGTTTTAAATACAAATGGAGGAGACACTACTAATGAGCAATCTCTAGTTCTTGTATATACTAATGGGAATGATAAAGTTTTATTTACAGGTGATGCCGAAGAAGCTACCGAAAAAGAAATACTACCTAAGATTGAGAAAGTAGACCTTTTAAAAGTAGCTCATCATGGTTCTCGTAGTAGTTCATCTCAAGCTTTTTTAGATAAAGTAGACCCTGAATATGCAGTTCTTTTAGTAGGCAAGGGTAATTCATATGGTCATCCACACCAGGAGACAATGAATAAATTAGAAAAAATGGGAGTAAAAGTACATAGAAGCGATGAGTGTTCAGATATAATATTTGAATCAACAGGTGATGGAGTATTTACAAGTTGTAAAGATGGAAGTTATAACAGAGTAGTGTATTTTACTCCAAAAGGGAAGAGTTATCACTCTACAAAAAATTGTAGTGGGCTTTCAAGAAGTAAAAAAATATTATCAGGCACAATTGCAGAAAGTAAGAAAAATGACCCATGTGATATATGTTATGGAAAATAATAAACAGAGTAACCAATAAAAAATAAAATAAATACATAAAAAAATAAGCTATAATCAATAGATAACACATTTTATCTATACGAGTAGCTTATTTTTTTAAGTATTCTTTAATAGCTATTTAATAACTCTAAATACACCAGTTACAATACCTACAATTTCAACTTCTGAGTCATTGAGCATAATTGGTTCCATAAAATCATTTTCTGGCTGAAGTCTTATTAAATCTCCTTCTTTAAAAAATCTCTTAACTGTAGCAGATTCACCATTTATAAGTGCAACTACTATCTGAGAATTCAAGGCTGTATTTTTTTTATCTACTACAACGTAATCTTCATCTAAAATTCCTGCATTAATCATACTTTCGCCTTTTACTCTTAATACAAAATTATTACTGCCCTTTACTAAACTGGCAGGGAATGGAATGTATTCCTCTATGTTTTGTTGAGCTAAAATGGGTTCTCCAGCTGTTATTTGACCTACTAAAGGAAGTTCTATTATTTCTTGATTAGCTCCAGAAACATCATTTACTTTACTACGTTCTAAAACTTCAATAGCTCTTGGTTTAGTAGGGTCCTTTCTTATGTATCCCAGTTTTTCAAGTTTATTTAGATGAGAGTGTACAGTTGAAGTAGATCTTAACCCCACAGCAGTACATATTTCTCTTACAGCAGGTGGATAACCTTTTAATGTGATTTGAGACTTTATAAATTCCAATATCAAGACTTGCTTTTCAGTTAGATCTAAATACATAACATCACTCATTTCCAAACATATTTTGTTTTTATTTCCATACACTTTATATTTTTAATTATAACATAATCCATTTATATCTGCAAACATTTGTTCCTGATTTTTAATCGTCCTCAATCCATTCAAAATTCTTAACTATATCACGTTTTACGTTTTTCTTGTGGGCTGCATAAAGCTGAGTGGTTGTTACATTATCATGGTCAAGTAAATTTTGAACATCATATATAGAAAATCCAGTTTGGATTAGAGAAGTCGCTGCTGTTGCTCTTAGTTTATGAGGACTATATCCGTTATCTCTAGTAGTATCAAGTGGGATAGAAGTATATTTTTTTACTAGTGTTCTTATAGCTTTTGCTGTTATTCTCTTATTTTGAAGAGATAAAAATAAAGCATCTTTTTCTTCATCATTTAATAAATCATCTCTTGTTCTTTCATTTTGCAAATAATCTTTTATTACATGTTCACAAGTGTGATTTATAGGCATTAAAACTTCTTTTCCACGTTTTCTATATATTTTAAATTCACCTCTTGAAAAATTGAAAGAGGAGATATTGAGTTCTCTAAGTTCATTTAATCTAAGCCCATATGTAACAAATAAGGCCAATATAGCTTTATCACGTAACCTAGTTTTTCTCCAGTACACTTTTTCTTTTTCTGTAAGTCCTTCACCTGTTTCTACTGATTCAAGCATCTTAGCAACCTCATCTATCTCAAGACGCTTAATAGCATCTGGTTGAGGCTTAGGAAGCTTTATTGGATTGAATCCATCAGTTATATTGTTATCTATTTGGGAGTTTCTGTATAAAAATTTAAATAGAGTAGAGATGGATGATTTTTTTCTTGCCAAAGCTCTATTATTATTTTCAAAAATTAATGTGTTTTTTTCTGTATTTTTATAATATCTACTACAATAGTCACCTAAGAATAAATTTATATCTCTTGATTTTATTGCATTAAAATCATCTTCTGTAATATCCTTTATACAATCTGCATTTGTCAATTCTTTGGTCTCAATCAAATATGAACAGAAAAAATTTATGTCTTCTAAATAAGCAAGTCGTGTGGAAACTGCAACAGAACCCTTCAGATAGATAAAATAATCCTTCATAAATGTAGGAAGTTTACTTTCCAAAAGTAGACATTTTTCTATAAGTTCATTTTCCTTAATGACAATATTATCAGGTTTATCTGATTTGTTATGTACTTTTATAATTTTTTTATCATTATTCAAAATTAAACCTCCTAAAACTAAAATATAAATTTTTTATATTATTTTTTATATAGTTATATTTAGTATAAATATTTAATTTAATCATTTTTTGTATTTTTAAGAGATTAGTAGTGCTTTAATCGAAATCACCACTAACTATTCCCTAAATCCACATTTAAAGACTAGTTAGATTTAAGTACTCTTTTTTTATTTCTCAATATACTTTAAGAATATTTATTAAAATATATTGAGAAATTTTATGCTCTTTTAAAATCTTTTATATCTAATATTTTATACATTTCTAATGAAACTAAATATATAGTAAAATATGTAGTTCTTTAATTAAATTTTTTAAACGGGCTAACTAAGCTAAAAAGATAAGATATTATAAGCGTTACTATTGAAAAAATAAGCCCTATTGCCATAAAAAAACTTACAAATATATTATACTGAACTATTAAACCTGATATATTCAAGTTATCCGGTCCAAGTAAGTATGTGATTAAACTTATCACAAAAATAACTATAACTATAAAACTCAAACCATTTAAACTGTTTTTTAAATCAGCACTACTAAGTGACATATGTGTAGATACAGAATACATTAAAAATATAAATATAAAATACTTAAATGAATATACACTAGGTGTTAACAACATTATTCTTATAAAATTATAAATATCATCTAAAATAATGTGTATAAAACCATTTATATTAAAGTTATTAATCATACTTATGTATAATTTTAAATCTATATTTTGTGTCACTTTCATATAACTCTCTGGCAATAATATTTTAAAAAATAAAATAATCATTATTGTTCCGCCTATAATAGGTGCAATTCCTATAAAGAAATTTCCTATACTTTGATAAAGATTATCTTTTTTATAACTATGACTTACATATCCTAATATACCATCATTTTTACTTTCTATTGGTCTGAAAAACTTAACTGAATTTATTTTGTGCATGAAAATCAAACACATTAACAAATGACTCAGTTCATGAATAAATGTTCCTATAGCTCCAGTTACAATAATTCCAGTTTTTCCAAAAGATGAAAATATAAATCTATTATTTAAATTTTCTGTAATGCTAAAAATCAGTCCAAATACAACAAATATTCCTACGAAACAAAAGATATTTGTTATACTTATTTTTAAAATTTCGATTATATAAATCATAAATTAAAGCCTCATGTAAAAGTATTTAACTACTCTACTTCATATCCATTACAGTTTAAAATTTTACAAGCATTTTCTATATCTTTTTCTTTTATTAAAATATAATCTGTATCATATGTAGAAATTGCAAATATACTTATTTTATTGTCTGCCAACAAACTACTTAGCTTAGATAAAATTCCTACAAGTGAAAAATCTAAAGGACCTAGTATCTTAAGTATTCTCCATTCTTTTTCTGACTTAACATCAGAAGGAATATTATTATTTAAGCATACAATACTCAATTCATCATCAGTTTTAGTTATAGAATAAAAGTTTTCTGTATCTATCCATGTTGGTATTTTGCTATCATTCTTCAATCTACATACTGCATACTCTTCCATAAATAATTTTAATTTCATAATGTATATCTCCTCCAAACTTATTTATTTACTTAAGATTATACATTAAAAATTATATAAAATAAAACATATAAAGTAAAAAAGGTTCACTATAGCATCCTATTTCTATAGTCAACCTTTAAAACTTAATTAAATTCTAATAAAAAGATATATTATCTAGGTTCAATTATAAGTTTAATGGCTGTTTTCTTATCACCCTCGATTTCTATATCAGTAAATGCGGGAATGCAAACTAAATCCATTCCACTAGGTGCAACAAAACCTCTTGCTATTGCAATTGATTTTATCGCTTGATTTAGAGCTCCAGCTCCTATAGCTTGTATTTCTGCAATACCTCGTTCTCTCAGTACTCCAGCCAATGCTCCAGCTACAGAATTAGGATTAGATTTTGATGAAACTTTTAGTACTTCCATTTCAACATCTCCTTGTTAATTTGTTAAAGTATCCATTACCTAAAGTACTAAATCATAATTGCCATTTACTAATTACAATCATCATTTAAAGTATACTTTTATAAAAATATACTTCTATAATCGTTTTAAGAAAACCTTTATTTTTTAAAACCATTTTATAATGAAAAAACTACAAATTTCTTTATATTCTATAAGCATTTTCCAATATTTCTAAATTTATTATATCTTTGAGCTATAATTTCTTCTTTATTCATATCTTTATAATGATTTAATCTTTCTAAAATATAAGCTTTTATTTCCTTTGAAACAGCTTTTACATCTTTTTGTGCTCCTCCAATAGGTTCCTTTATAATATTATCTATTATTTTTAAATCATATAAATCATTACTTGTAAGCTTCATAACATCACAAGCTTCTTTAGATTTAGACGAATCTTTAAATAGAATACTAGAAAGCCCTTCAGGTGAAATTACAGAATAAACTGAATGTTCTAACATACAAACATCATTGCCTACTCCAATACCTAAAGCTCCTCCACTACCACCTTCGCCAATTACAAAAGTGATTACTGGAACGGAAAGTTTACTCATTTCAAGTAAATTCCTTGCAATAGCTTCTCCTTGTCCTCTTTCTTCTGCTTCTAGACCACAAAAAGCTCCTGATGTATCAATAAATGTTATTATAGGTCTATTAAATTTTTCAGCTTGTTTCATAAGTCTTAATGCTTTTCTATATCCCTCTGGATGAGGCATTCCAAAATTTCTTTTTATATTTTCTTTTGTATCTCTTCCTTTTTGGTGACCAATTATAGTGACATTAAATCTTCCTATCTGACCGATTCCCCCAACTATAGAAAGGTCATCCTTAAAAAGCCTATCTCCATGAAGCTCTAAAAAATTAGAACAAATATGTTCTATGTATTCCAACATCGTAGGTCTTTTTATATCTCTACTCAACATTACCTTCTCATATGGTGATAGATGTGAAAAAGCATCTTCTTTAAGCTTTTCCAATTTCTCATTAAGTGAATTTATTTTATCACTTAAATCTATATTATTTGCCTTAGAAATAGTTATTAATTGTTTAATATCATTTTCTAAGACCTTTATTTTTTCACTATTATTTTCAATCAAAACAGTTCCTCCTTTATGCCCTATTTCTTGTGCATAGCAAGAATTTGATATAATACTTCCTTCATTTTTCTTCTATCTACTATCATGTCAATAAAACCTTTTTCAAGTAAAAACTCAGAAGTTTGAAATCCTTCAGGAAGTTTCTGATTTATTGTTTGTTCTATCACTCTTGGACCTGCAAAACCTATCAGCGTATTTGGTTCAGAAATTATAATATCTCCAAGCATAGCAAAACTAGCAGTTACTCCTCCAGTAGTAGGGTCAGTTAGAACTGATATATATGGTAATGATTTTTCTTCAAGTTTAGAAAGTGCTTGAGAAGTCTTTGCCATCTGCATAAGAGATACCATACCTTCTTGCATTCTAGCTCCACCTGAGGCAGAACAAATAATTATAGGTAAATTATTTTCAGCAGCATATTCTATTGAGTAAGTTATTTTTTCTCCAACAATAGAGCCCATACTTCCCATCATAAAATCAGGATTCATTACACAAATAACTGTTTTAATTCCATTTAATCTTCCATAACCTGTGACAACAGCTTCTGATTCGTTTGTTTTTTCTTTATAAGAGTCTATTTTTTCTTTGTAATTAGGAAAATTTAGTGGATTTTGAAATTCTATATCAGAATTAAATTCCATAAAAGTTCCTTTATCAATCAATAAATTTATTCTTTTTCTTGCTCTTAAGCCATAATGTCTTGAACATTTTGGACATACAAATGAATTTTCTTCTATGTCCTTTCTAAATACATGACTATCGCAACCTTTGCAATAAGTCCAAAATTTATCATCTACACTATTCTTTTTAAAGTTGTCATCTAAAGAAATCGTAACGTACTTAGATTCTTTTGATGATAAAAATTTTTTTATCATAATCTATTTACTCCTTATAATGTAGTAAATTCTTTCTTCATAAAGACATCTTCTATAAATTTTGTATGATGAGTATCTTTTCTAAACTCTTCACTTGTTACAAGTGCCTTTTGAAATTCTACATTTGTATTAATACCTTCTACAATAATTTCGTCTAGAGCTCGGTACATTCTATTTATACATTCTTCTCTAGTCTCAGCCCAACATATTAATTTACCTATCATAGAATCATATAAAGGTGGTATAGTATATCCTGCATATACAAAAGTGTCAAATCTAACGCCAAAACCTCCAGGTAAATTTAATGATTCTATCTTACCTGGTGATGGAGCAAAATTCTTTGATGAATCTTCAGCATTTATTCTACACTCAATAGCATGACCTCTAAAAGTAATATCTTCTTGTTTAAAAGGAATCTTTTCCCCATTAGCTATAGATATTTGAAGTTTTATAAGGTCAAGATTTGTTACCATCTCTGTAACTGGATGTTCAACCTGTATTCTTGTATTCATCTCTATAAAATAAAAGTTTTTATCTTTGTCAACTATAAATTCAATAGTACCAGCACCTACATAACCTACACCTTTTACTATATCTACTGCAATTTTATGAAGTTTTTGTCTTTCCTCATCTGAAAGGTATGGACTTAAAGATTCTTCTATTACTTTTTGATTTCTTCTTTGCATAGAACAATCTCTATCACCTAAATGTAATGCATTTGAGTATTTATCTCCAAATACTTGTACCTCTATGTGTCTAGGATTTTCTATAAATTTTTCCATATATAAATCGCTATTAGAAAATGCTGATAGAGCTTCTGAACTTGCCATATCAAAATTAGAAAAAAGTTCTTCTTCCTTTCTAACGATTCTCATACCTTTTCCACCGCCTCCACTTGAGGCTTTTATCATAACAGGATAGCCAATTTCTCTTGCAACTTCTAAAGCTTCTTCCTTAGTTTTCAAAACAGATTCTGAACCAGGAACAACAGGGATATTTAATTCCATCATAGTTTCTCTTGCTCTAGATTTATCTCCCATCAAAATCATTTGTTCTCTTGTTGGACCTATAAAAATAATATTATTCTCTTCACATTGCTTTGCAAATTCAGGATTCTCTGATAAAAAGCCAAAACCTGGATGAATAGCATCACATTTCAATTTAAGAGCAAGGTATATTATATTTTCTATATTATTGTAACTCTTGCTTATATTGTTTGGTCCTATACAAATAGATTCATCAGCTATATATCTATGAAAACAATCTTTATCTATTTCAGAATAGATAGCAACAGTCTTTATACCTAGTTCCTTACATGTTCTGATGATTCTAACTGCTATATCGCCTCTATTTGCAACTAGTATTTTTTTTATCAACTTAAATACCTCCTACTACAATGGTTTTATCTTAAATAAAGGTTGATTATATTCTACTAGTTCTTCATTATCAACTAATACCTCAATTATTTCACCTTTAATTTCACTTGTTATCTCATTCATAAGCTTCATTGCTTCTAATATACATAAAGTGTCGCTTTCTTCAACTACATCGCCAACCTTAACAAAGCTATCTGCATCTGGACTTGGAGAATCATAGAATGTTCCCATCAAAGGAGCTACTACTACTGATAGATTCTCATTAGATGTGACAGGTGTATCGTTTACAACTGGCTTTTCTAAAGAAAGATCCACTACTGATTCTTGTTGTACACTTAAAACAGGTGAACTTGTAGCTTGAACCTTTTTAGATACTTCTAATTTTAAATCGCTACTTTCAAGTTTTACATATTCTAAGCTAGTTGAGTCTATGGCCTTTAATAATTCCTTAATTTCATTGATGTTCATGTTGTTACCCCCTTGTATTATTACCTGGTGCTAATATTATATCACAAAAAACAAATTTATAAAAGAAAAAGTGCTGACTAGAGAATCAACACATCAATATATATTTTAATTTTAAATTAACAACCAGTAACTTATATTTGTTTTAATTTTCCATTATTAATATAAATTATAAGTATAAAATGAATAAAATTCAATATTTTTTGCAAAATACAAGAGAATACAAATTAATACCTCGGGAATTTTTAAGACAAATACCAATATTATGCAATTTAGACTTCGCTTTCTTTCAAATTAGTATCATTTTCTTTATCCTTACATAGGATATACTTTAATTTAGTTATTAAAATATTACTATAGAGGTTAAAAGTTATTAAAATTGCAGGAATTATAAAATAAACTCTAGCACCTATAAAGCCAAAAACTACTGTAGTAAGTATTAATCTTTTATTTAAAGTAAAAAAAGGTATATTAAAAATACTTTTATCGGATGTTTCTGGAGTATAAGAATATATAATTCCAAAAATCAAAGTAAGCATACAAAGTGGAAGTAGTACATAGCTTGAAATTATTCCTAAAAATCCTATACTTTCAAAGTATTTACTAGCACTATTTGTATAAACAAACATGTATCCATTTAAATAAGAGCATATACATGATATAATGCCAAAAGTTCCTCCTAAGGATTGAGTGTACCAGTTAAAAAATTTAGATTCCATATACCTCACCTCCTAAAACTGTATATATAATGATATGCTTTTAAATAATGAAATATATCTTTGATATGATTATGAATAAAATTTTGTTAATTTCATTAATTTATGTTTAAGAAATTTGAAGTATAGTGTAGTATATATTAATGTAGATAAAGTTTTATAATGCTTAATTACGTTATCTTATTATAGATTTAGCACAGGTTTAAAAGTTATTTGTAGGGTTTTATATTTTGTTGAACTGAAAAATTTATTATAAATGAAGGGATGTTTTCGCTTTGATAGATACATTAGAATTCGGTCTTAAAGTTTTATTTTTTATATTATCAATAATTTGGATGGGCAAAATAATGATTTTAAGAACTGATAAGCAAATAGTAATCAATCCTTTGCTTATTGGTATATCTGCGGTTCTTGTGATGTTGCATACCTCACAAAGTAACATTGAATTTTTTGGATTAGATGTTCAGTATATAAGAATAGTTTTGTATGTCATATATTCATTGATAATTTTAATAGGAATATGGTCTACTAACAGAAGAAATGGAATTTTT
This sequence comes from Clostridioides sp. ZZV14-6345, assembly GCF_020657775.1. Lineage (NCBI taxonomy): Bacteria > Bacillati > Bacillota > Clostridia > Peptostreptococcales > Peptostreptococcaceae > Clostridioides > Clostridioides sp. ZZV14-6345. The sequence continues at coordinate 31,788 of NZ_JAGWCX010000047.1, forward strand.
TAGATAATCTATTTTTATATAGATATTTAAAGGTTGCTAGTAACAAAGCACTAATATTAGTGCTTTGTTAC
>NZ_JAGWCX010000048.1:0-31180 GCF_020657775.1 Clostridioides sp. ZZV14-6345
CTATATTTATCTATATTTTTATTAACTAAAGATAACCTCCTAATCTAACTTCTCTACTTCTTTTGAGCCATCTTCTAATTTACTTATACAATAAATTCCTTTTACATCTACATTATTTTCAACTAAAATTGTTTTTATCTTTTCAATATCTTCAAAAGAAAATTTAATTGATATTCCACAACTTGCTGTTATTTCTCTTGGTGTTGGAAGAGCCATTACTTTTAGACTATTTTCACCAAATAACTTTTCTGATCTTATTGCATGATGTGTCGAATTAAATGACACTATATACATCTGATTCATTACTTAATCCTTTCTAACTATCTAATTCTCTTTGAATTAATCTTTATTATTAGTTTTATATTATTAAACAAACATACATTATAAAGAAATGGTATTTGATGCATTCTTTAATGTTTCAACTATAGTGTACATATTTGTAACTGTGCCTACTTGTAATTTGTCTTTTAAATTGTAGTAGTCTAAACAAGTCCCACAAGATAAGACTTCTACACCTGCATTCTCAAGTATTTTTAAGTTTTCTATAGTTTCTTCATTTTCAGCACTTAGCTTTACTCCTCCATTAACTAAAAGTACATACTTAGGATAAGGCTTAGACTCTGTTAAAGTATATATAAAACCTTTTATTAATACTTTTCCTAATTCATCATTGCCAAGTCCCATCTTATCTGAAGATATAAATACACATGTATCTTCTAATTCACTTTCTTTGTTATCTAAAATATTTTGTTTCTCTAAGATATTTTTACCTTTTATGATTTCTATAGATATAAAATTCTCTTTCTCATCAACAATATTTGCTTCACAATTTAAAGACTTAGCAAGTTTTAATACATTTTCTTTAGCTGTTTCATTGTCAATTACTGTGACTACAACTCCTTCTTCTAAGTTATCCAATTCTCTTTTTGTATTTATAACTGGTTTAGGACAAGCAAGCCCTCTAGCATCTATTTTTATACTCATTGTTTGATTCATCTCCTTAAAAATATTCATACAATTTATATTTTATCATAGATATTATCTTGCTTGTTATAGATTATTTCTATACCCTTATAGGTTTATTTATCTTACATTATTTCTAAATTTTTATACATAAATACACCTTTTTGATAATATTCTAACTCTTTTTCTTTTGATATATTTGAATATAATTGACCTAAGTCTATATATAAGTTAGCTAATATTCTACTATTACCTAAATCTGATACTATTTTTATGCATTTAATTAAATACTCAATTGCAAGAGTAATTTCATTTTGATTTTTATACATATTAGCATAGAATTTTAATGCTTTATATTCATTGAACTTATTTTTATTTTTTATTGATGAAGCTAAAGCTATTTTACAATATTTTCTAGCCAAATCATAGTCTTCTTTATCTATATATGCTTCTATTATCTTGAATAAACCTGACATCATATATTCATCTTCATCATTTTTCTTTATGTCATATACCTTCTGTGAATATTCAAGTACTCTATCTGTTTCACCTATTTTTCTATAAACATCACAAATTGTTAAATACACATTTGCTAATCCAGTTTTATTATCTTCATTTTCAAGTATTTTTAATGCTTTTTTAAAGTAATCTTTTGATTCTTCATATTTTCCAATCTCAAGCATATTGTTTGCTTTTAAAACCAAAATATCGACATCTTCTTTTCTATCATTTCTATTATCTATTTCATTTATCTTGTCTATGTACTTCAATGACATATTGGGATTATCTAGTTTTATGTAACAATATGCCATCTTGCTATATAGTTCCTTATATATGTTAACATCCTCAAACTTACCCTCTAACAAAATTTCCTCTGCAAAATTAAAGTGGCTTATAGCACCTTTATAAAAGTCTTCCTGCATGTATATTTTCCCTATGTTTAAATAACACTTAAGTATATTTTCACTATCACTATTTTTTATAAAGAAGTATAATGCCTTCTCAAAGTTTTCTATAGCGTCATTATAGTTAGATTTTTTCAGATTAATATTAGCCATTAAAAAATTACATCTGCCATAGTTCTCCATTAAATCGTATCTCTTACATATATCTAAAACTTCTTTTATTTGGTCCTCAGCCTTGTTTAGCTCATTTTCTTTTATATAAATTTCGCTCTGTAGTATTAAATTATCAGTTATCTTTTTTGACTGCATTTCTTTAGTCTCTAATAAATATTCTACACTTACATCTAGCTTATCTCCTAGATATTCCAACAGTTCATAACTAGTATGAGACTTATCCCTCTCTATATGGCTTATTTGTGCCGCTGTTATCCTATCTCCAGCTAATTCTTTTAATGTCATGTTTTTTTCTTTTCTTAATTTTTTAATCTTTTCTCCTAAGCTCAAAATTTCCATACTATTCCCACCTTTTGAAGACATTTTTTTATAATATAATTATAACTTATATTTATTTTAAAAACACTACTTTTATTTTACAATATTTTCTGTGTACATTAAATGATTTCCCATAAAAATGACTAAAATTTAGTTTATTTTGAATTTAATTAATTTAAATAAATCATTTTTTAAATTTGTTACTATTTTGTATTCATATATTTGCTCATAACGATTATAATTATATATAAGAATAGTTTTTAAGAGGGGAGAAATTTTTATGAAAAATAAGAAAATAATGTTAGTGTTAAGTATATTATCTATATCTATATTTGCAATTGGTTGTACTAATGCTCAAATTGGAAATGATACACCTAAAAAAGAAACTAAGAGCAATACAAATGTTGAACAGCCAAAAGAAGAAAACAACACTGAAAAAGAAGTTCCTAATAAAAAAACTACATCTACTCCAAAGGAAGAAGCTAAAACTCAATCAGCTACTATTTATTCTTTTGATGTAGATAAGACAGATTTAATTAAAAATAAAGTTGATTTGAATAAAATTGATGAAAACACTCTATTTGAAGAACTTCAAAAACTTAAAGTTGTTCCAGAATCTTCAAAATTAAATTCATTCACTACAAAAGATATTGACGGTGTGAAAACTGGCATATTAGATGTTAGCTCTGATTTCACAAAGTCAAACTTAGGTAGTGATGCAGAAACTTTAATGCTTGATTCAGTTGCTCGTACTTATATAAAAAATATGAATGTTGAACAAATAAAAATTACTGTTGATGGTTCTAATTATGAAAGTGGTCATATCGTTCTTGAAGAAGGAGATTACTTAAAGTAACTTTTTTAGACATGCTATATTATAAGAAAAGAGAGTGCCTCAAAATGAACCTTTTAGTTCATGAGTCACTCTCTTTTGTATGAAATTAAATACATTTTTATTACTTCCACAATGAAAAAGAAGCTTATCTTTTGAGACAACCTCTTTTTACATATTGTTTAATTCTATACTACTTATTTTTTGAAATTTTCTTCAAAGCTTCTACTGCTTTATCTATCTCCTCTTTTGTATTAAAATATCCTATACTGAATCTTACTGCCCCTTGTTTTAAAGTACCTAAAGTAGTGTGTGCTAGTGGAGAGCAATGTATTCCTGATCTAGTTGCTATATTATAATCACTGTCTAATAAAAAAGTAACCTCACCAGAATCCATATTTCCTATATTTAGAGCTATTACTGATGCTCTTTTTTTACTGTCTTTTGGGCCATATATCTTTATATCTGGTACTTCCTCTAACTTGTCCATCATATATTGACATAATTCTTCTTCATGTTGTCTTATATTGTTGATTCCTCTTTCAAATATAAATAATATACCTTGGTTAAGACCTGCTATACCTGGAGTATTGTGAGTTCCTGACTCATATTTATCTGGGAACAATTCTGGTTGAACCATTTCTTCTGATTTACTACCTGTTCCACCTTCTTTTAATATATTTAAATTTAGTCCTTCTCTTACATATAATATTCCTGTTCCTTGAGGTCCAAATAAGCATTTATGACCTGGCATTGCCAACATATCTATATTACATTTATTTACATCTATATCATAAACACCTGCTGTTTGTGATGCATCTACTAAAAATAGTATATTATGTTTTTTAGCTATTTCTCCAACCTTTTTTATATCGATTAAAGTTCCACATACATTAGATGCATGTGTTGTTACAATCAATTTAGTATTTTTCTTTATTGATTTCTCTAAGGCTTCATAATCTAGAAATCCCTCATAGTCACATTTTACTACAGTATTCTCAACACCCTTTTTTTCTAATGCTTTTATAGGTCTTATTACTGAATTATGCTCCATAGACGTTGTTATTACATGGTCTCCTTCTTGTAATACACCTTTTATTGCTAAATTCAAAGAATCTGTTGCATTAGATGTAAATACTATATTCATAGGATTACTAACATTAAACAACTTAGCTATATTCTCTCTTGTATCATATATTTCCCTTGCAGCTCTCATAGCGAGTTTGTGTCCTGCTCTACCTGGGTTTGCACAATAGTTTTTCATACAGTCTAAAACAGCATCATACACTCTTTCTGGTTTTGGATATGTAGTTGCAGCATTATCTAAATAAATCATAACAATCTTCCTCTCTGTTTTATAGTTTTGTTCTATTCAAGAAGCATTGATACAATACTGTTTAAATCATCATCATTATAGTATTCTATCTCTATTTTACCTTTTTTCTTTCCTTTAGAAATATTTACTTTTGTTCCAAAGATGTTTCTAAGTCTATCTTCAACATCTAAGATAAATACATCTTTAGGCTTAGATTTTTTTGGTACTTCTTCTTTATTTTCAGATATTTTTTTAGCTATATTTTCGACTTCTCTTACAGAAAGTTCTTCTTCTTCTATTTTTTTCGCTATTTGTAATTGCAAGTCCTTATCTACAATCCTCAATAAAGCCTTACCATGACCTGCTGTAATTCTACCACTATCTATCATTTCTATGACATCTTGTCCTAGATTTAAAAGTCTTAGTGTATTAGTTATATGAGGTCTACTTTTACCAACAGCCTCTGATATTTCTTCTTGAGTTACATTGTAATTTTCTATTAAACTTTTATATGCTAAAGCCTCTTCTATTGAATTCAAATCTTCTCTCTGTAAGTTTTCAATTAAAGCTATCTCCATTATCTCTTTCATATCTATATCTTTAATTATAGCAGGTATTTGACTTTTATTTGCAAGTTTTGATGCTCTAAATCTTCTTTCTCCAGCTATTATCATATACTTATTATTTTCATCCATTTTAACTACTATTGGTTGTAAAACACCATAATTTTTTATAGAATCAGATAGTATTTTTATCTTTTCTTCATCAAACTGCTTTCTAGGTTGAACTTCGTTTGGATATATTTTGTCTAGATCTATGTTGACTATCTCTTTTTCTGAAGCTTCTCCTTTAATATCTGGTATTAATGCACTAAGACCTCTACCCAATCTGTTACTTCTTTTAGACTTATTCTCCATACTACTATTCCTCCTCTTCTAAATCTATAAATTCTTCTGCTAGTTCCAAATAAGCTACAGACCCTTTACATCTCTTATCATAATAAATCACAGGTTTTCCATGACTTGGAGCTTCTGCTAGTCTTACATTTCTTGGAATTAGAGTTGTATATACACTTCCTTTAAAATATTTTTTGACTTCTTCAACCACTTGTATTGACAGATTAGCTCTTCCATCAAACATACTTAAGACAACACCTTGAATCTCTATATCAGCATTTAATCTTGATTTTACTAATTTTATAGTTTCCATTAATTGACTAACACCTTCTAAAGCATAGTATTCACATTGTATGGGAATTAAAACACTATCTACAGCAGTTAGACAATTTATTGTAAGCATCCCAAGTGAGGGTGGACAATCTAAAAATATATAATCATATTCATCTATTACTGATTTTATGGAATTTTTTAAGATATACTCTCTATTAGTCTTAGATGTAAGCTCTATCTCTGCACCTGATAGTTCAGTAGCTGATGGAACTACGTCCACATTTTCAAATTCAGTACTTATTATTGCTTCTTTGATATGTAATCCATCTAACATAATTTCATAGATGGTATTTTCTACTTCATTTTTATTAATACCATATCCACTGGTTGTATTTCCTTGTGGGTCTAAATCTAATACTAATATTTTCTTTCCCAAAGTTCCTAAACTAGCACTTAAATTTACATTTGTTGTAGTTTTTCCGACTCCACCCTTTTGATTGAATACAGCTATAACTTTGCCCATGATGTTCCCCCCTTTAAGAATTAAATTAATTTTAAATTTTGACTAGGTGTTTTATAGTTATAAATAATGTCTATAAATCAATTTATGTTACAAAGCTTATATTACAAAAAAAGATTACTGGTAAGCAGTAATCTCTATTTTTTAGGGATTTTTACAACAACTTCCATATAATCTCCCTTATCTATTTCATTATACTTAGCATCAATTCCTGTATTTGATATAGCATCAAAGGCCTGCTTTATAGTATTTATGTAAATCCTTATACTCATTGCACCCTTTATATTCTGTTTTTTATCAGGCTCTTCTTGAACTTTACGTTCTTCTAATATATCTTGTATCAATTTCTCTGTTTTTTTAACAGTCAATTCATTTTTTATGACTTTGTCTAGTACACTTTGCATTAAATCTTCACTTGGTAGTTTAAGAAATGCTCTAGCATGTCTTTCTGTTAAATTATTCTCTATCAGCTTCATTTTTATATCATTTGGAAGCTTTAATATTCTAAGCTTATTTGCTACAGTAGATTGATTTTTGCCCAATTTTTCTGCTAATTGCTGTTGAGTAAAAGCATGTTCTTTTATTAAGTTTTCATAACCAATTGCTTCTTCAATGAAATTTAAGTCTTCTCGTTGCAAATTTTCTAATAACGCTAGAACAGCAGAAGATTCATCATTCATATTATTTATAATTGCTGGTATAGTTTTAAGTTCTGCTAATTTAGCTGCTCTTAATCTTCTTTCTCCTGCAATTAACTCATATTTGCCATCTTTCGCTCTAACTGTTATAGGTTGAATTATACCATATACCTTTATAGAATTGCTCAATTCCTCCAATGAAACTTGTGAAAATATTTTTCTTGGTTGATATGGATTTGGAACTACATCTTCTATAGGTATCTCCATAACTCTTTTATCTTCCATAACATACCTCTCTTATTTTAGATATAAATTATTTTTGTTCTCTATATGTACATACAAATTTATTTCTGCATCTACTTTAATAATTCCTTTATTTTTGTTTTTTTTGAGGTAAGCTTAATCATTTCCTGAGAAATAATTAAGCTTGCCTCTAATAATTTCTCAATTATTTAATAGGATTTTTAGCTGGTTTACCAGCTTTTCTAGGGTACTTAACTGGTGTTTCCTTTATTTTTTTAAAAACTAATATATTATGATTTAAATCCATTTCTGGTAATTCTACATCTATTTTTTCAACAAACTTTAATCCTAAAATATTAATAGCCTTTTGTGATTCTTCTAATTCTAAGTTAGCATTAGGTCCTTTTAAACAAATAAAATATCCTCCAACTTTTACAAACGCTACACAAAATTCCATGAGAATTGGTAATCCAGCAACAGCTCTTGCTGTAGCAATATCATACTTTTCTCTATATTTTTCATCTTTCCCAAAATCTTCAGCTCTTCCATGTATAAATGTAATGTTGTCTAGTTTTAATTCTTTACTAACTTCCTCTAAAAAATTTATCCTTTTATTTAAGGAATCCAATAAAGTAAGCTTTAAGCTATCTAAACATATTTTTAATGGTATTCCAGGAAAACCAGCACCTGTACCAACATCTATTATAGACATACCATTTTTTATATATCCGTTTTTTACAGCTGAAATAGAGTCTAAAAAATGCTTTATATATACTTCTTTTTCATCTTCTATTCCAGTAAGATTCATCTTTTTATTCCAGTCAACTAATATTTCTCTATACATTTTAAACTTTTCTAACATACCATTATTGGTATTTATATTAAAACCTTCAATCCCATTTTTCAGAAGTTCTATATTATTCACCTTTGCCACCTCTAGTTCTTCTGACTTGTTCTAGGTATATAAGTAAAACTGATATATCAGCTGGAGAAACACCAGATATACGAGATGCTTGACCTATTGAAATAGGTTTTATATCATCCAATTTCTGTCTAGCCTCTAGTCTAAGTCCTTCTATAGATGAGTAATTTATTTTCTCATCCAATTTTTTATTCTCAAGTTTTTTAAATTGGTCTATTTGTTTCAATTGCTTTTCTATATAACCTTCATATTTAGTTATTATTACACACTGCTCTTTAACTTCTCTTGAAACATCTTCACCAGCACCTTTGCCTAATTCCTCAAGCAATTCGTAAGTAACTTCTGGTCTCTTTAAAAATTCATATAGAGATATTCCAACCTTTATTGGTGTTGCTCCCTTTTCTTCTAATAGACTATTTACTTCTTTTGGTGTAACTCTTTCATTTTTTAATCTTTCAAATTCTTTCTCTACAGCAGCCTTTTTATTTATGAATCTTTCATATCTATCTTTTTTAACTAATCCTATATCATAACCTTTTTGAGTTAATCTCATATCTGCGTTATCTTGTCTTAAATATAATCGATATTCTGCTCTTGATGTCATCATTCTATAAGGTTCGTTAGTTCCTTTAGTAACAAGGTCATCTAATAAAACACCTATATACGCTTCTGAACGGTCTAATACAAAAGGCTCTTTTCCTTCTATCTTTCTAACTGCGTTTATACCAGCCATAAGCCCTTGTGCTGCTGCTTCTTCATATCCAGAAGTACCATTGAACTGTCCTGCACTAAACAAGTTCTCAACGCCCTTTATTTCCAAACTAATCTTTAGTTGTGTTGGGTCAACACAATCATATTCAATAGCATATGCAGGTCTCATTATCTTACAATTTTCAAGTCCTTTTATAGTTTTGTACATGTCTAATTGAACTTCAAAAGGTAAACTAGTTGAAATTCCTTGTATATACATTTCTTTAGTATTTAATCCTTCTGGTTCTATAAATAATTGATGTGATGTTTTATCACTAAATCTTACTACTTTATCTTCTATAGAAGGACAATATCTTGGTCCAGTGCTCTCTATTACTCCACTATACATAGCAGACCTTTTTAAGTTATCCAATATAACTTTTTGAGTTTCTTCTGTAGTTCTTGTTAAGTAACAAGGTTCTTGTTCTTTCTCTATATTTTCATTCATAAATGAAAAAGGAGTTACTTTTTCATCTCCTTCTTGTAAGGACATTACAGAGAAGTCTATACTATCTCTATGAACTCTTGCTGGTGTTCCTGTTTTAAATCTTCTCATTCTAAGACCCAAATCAACTAAGCTATCTGTAAGGTATTTTGCATATCCCAATGCATTAGGACCTTCATAAAATGCAACCTCACCCATATATATTTTTGAATTCAAATAGACTCCAGTAGCCAATATTACAGCTTTAGATTTAAATGAACATCCTAGTTTAGTTCCAACACCTATTACAACATTTCCTTCATGTAATATTTCTGCAACTTCATCCATAGCTATATCAAGATTTGGCTCATTTTCTAATGTTTTTTTCATTTCTTCATGGTATTTAAATTTATCTGCTTGTGCTCTTAAAGAGTGAACTGCTGGCCCTTTGGCAGTATTTAACATTCTACTTTGTATATATGTCTTGTCTATATTTAATCCCATTTGACCACCTAAGGCATCTATTTCTTTAACCAATTGACCTTTACCAGTTCCACCAATCGATGGATTACAAGGCATTAATGCTATAGAATCCAAAGACATCGTTATTATCAAAGTTTTATATCCCATTCTTGCAGTAGCCAAAGCAGCTTCACATCCAGCATGTCCTGCTCCGACCACTATAACATCATATTTTCCTGCTTCAAACTTTATCATTTATAATTCCTTTCTTTTTAAAATTAATGTTTCATGAGAAACACTATAAATTTTTTAAAAATCTCTATAATAAAAACAAATTTATTTTTGTACCTTACTTCCCTATACAGAAATTATGGAATATATTATCTAGTAAATCCTCTGTTACTGTATCACCATTAATATACCCAAGATAGTCCCATATATTTTTTAAATCAACTTCTACAAAGTCAAATGGCATGCTTTGTTCCAAAGCAACTAAAGCATCTGTTGCAGATTTATATGCTTTACTAAGTGCATCTTTATGTCTGGAATTTGTTACTACTAAACTAGAATCATTTTTAATATTGCCTTTATATACCATAGACTCTATTTTATCTTGTAATTTTTCTATTCCTTCTTGCTGTAAAGCTGATATTTTTATTATACTATTATTTTCTACATATTTAAGTATTTTTTCTTCTTCAATTTCCTGTTTCAAATCATTCTTATTTAACAGTACTATCGTTTGTTTATCTTTAAGCTTTTCTAATATCTCTATATCTTCTTCTGACAACTTTCTAGATGCATCTAAAACCATTATAATTAAATCTGCACTAGTAAATGATTCTTTAGACTTTTCAACACCTATTTTTTCGACTATATCGTCAGTCTCTCTTATACCTGCTGTATCAACAATTTTTAAAGGTATTCCTTTTATATTTACAAACTCTTCTATAACATCTCTAGTAGTTCCTGGTATATCAGTAACTATTGCTCTATTCTCTCCTAAAATAGAGTTAAGAAGTGAAGATTTCCCTACATTTGGTTTACCAACAATTACTGTCTTTAAGCCCTCTCTAAGTATTTTTCCACTTTCAGCTGTATCATATAACTTTTTAATTTCTTTTTGAAGTTCATTAGTTTTTTCTTTAAGAGTTTTATATGTTATATGCTCAATATCTTCCTCAGGATAATCTATAGCAACTTCTACATGAGCTAATATCTCCGTAACTTTATCTCTTAATTCTCTTATCTTCTTTGATAAAGACCCCTCTAATTGATTTTGAGCAACCCCATGAGCTATATCAGTTTTGGCTTTTATAACATCAATTACAGCCTCTGCTTGAGATAAATCTATTCTCCCATTTAAAAATGCTCTTTTAGTGAACTCACCAGCCTCTGCTAGCCTAACATCTTTTGATAATATTAGTTCTAATATCTTCTTTACTGAAATAAATCCACCATGACAATTGATTTCTATAACATCTTCTCCTGTATATGAGTTTGGACCTTTCATATATGCCAATAAAACTTCATCAATTACATTCTCATCATCTACTATATTTCCATATATTAATGTTCTCTTATTATATTTCTCAATACTCTTTCCCGACATAGACCTAAAGATTTCTTCTGCAACCTTTAAAGCTTTTTCTCCACTTATTCTAAGAATTCCTATACCACCTTCTCCAGGTGCTGTGGCTATTGCCGCAATTGTATCATCTATAAACAAATTTATCACCTCTATTTATAATTTTTTACATATAGATTTACGTTTAACTAATCACAATAATATAATAAGATTAAAAAATAAAACCCCCTAATGTCTAGGAGGTTGATTTTATCTTTTACACTCAATTACTAATCTTCTATATGGATCAGTTCCTTCACTATATGTAATTACATATTTGTCGTTTTGAAGAGCTGAATGTATTATTCTTCTCTCATACGGATTCATATAATCTAATTTTTTAGTTTTTCTCGTTTTCGCTACTTCTCTAGCAACTTTATTAGCATATCTTATTAAAGATTCTTCTCGTTTTGATCTGTAGTTTTCTATATCTACAAGTACTCTTGTGTGAGAATCTTTATTTATTTTATTAAGAGCTAATCCAGTCAAAAATTGAATAGAATCTAAAGTTTCCCCTCTTCTACCAATTAAACTTGCAGCTTCTTTGCCTTCAATATCAACCATGATTAAATTATCTTTTTGAGATACATTGACTTTGGCATCAACATTTGCATTTCTCAACATTACCTCTATAAAATTTTTAGCTACATGTAGTTCCCTCTCGATAACAAAAATTTCATAAGTACCATCTTTAGCACCTATAAAACCCAAAAACCCTTTGCTTGGATTTTCAAGTATTTCAACTTCTATATCCTCTGCTTTTAAATTTAACTCTGCTATAGCTTTACTTATAGCTTCTTCCTTACTTCTACTTTTTATTAATTTTAGGCTTTTTCTCATTAACTTTTTCCTCCTTAGAGTTAGCAGCCAGCTTAGCTTTTAAAGGATTCATTATTAAGTAATATTGAGCTATTGAGAATAAGTTACTTACTGTCCAGTACAATGTAAGTCCTGCTGGGAATATAAATCCCCAATAGAAAGACATACCTGCCATTACATATGTCATTACTTTCATAGAGCCTTGTAACTGATCTTTTGGAGTCATTACTTTTTGCATAACATATGCACTTGCTCCTGAAAATACTGCTAGTATATAATCTGGTGCTGTTAAGCTTTTTATCCATAAAAACCCATTGTCAGCTGCTAAAAACGCAGCTTGATTTGCAAAAACGCCATGAGCAACTGGCTCTCTCAAAACGCTAAATAATCCTATTAATATAGGAAACTGTATTAATAAAGGTAAACAACCAGATAGTGGATTAATTTTAGCTTCTCCATATAACTTAACAATTTCTTCATTTTGTTTTTCTGGCTTATTTTTATATTTTTCTTGTATCTCTTTTATACGAGGTTGTATATCTTGCATTGCCTTTGTTGACTTAGTCTGCTTAACTGTTAATGGTAATAAAATAATCTTTACTAGTATAGTAAAAAGTATTATAGAAATACCATAATGATTAACAAATTCAAATATTACCTTAAGAATCAATCCTAAGAAATTTCCTATTATATTCAATTTTTTTATACCTCCTAATAGTTACTCTCTTTTATTTTAGAGGGTCGTAACCTCCTGGATGAAAAGGATGACATTTTAAAAGTCTTCTTATTGTTAAATACATACCTTTTACAAATCCATATTTCTTAAACGCCTCTATTGAATATTGTGAGCAAGTTGGATAAAATCTACAGGTAGGTCCCTTTAAGGGAGATATATACTTTTGATAAAATCTCACTAAATAAATACATAAATTCGATAAATACTTACTTATTTCCTTTAATATATAAATTATTTTATTCAAAGTCATTAACCTCCATATTTATAGCATACAATTTAAATAGAAATATCCGTTCTTTTAACTAAATTTTTTATAGACTTGTCTATGTCTTTAAAAGTAGCATCCTTACTAGATACTCTTGCTATAAATACTATATCATATCCAGGCTTAATTTTTTCATCAATATTTAATCTGTAGGCTTCTTTTATTAGTCTTCTTACTCTATTCCTAGTAATGGCTTTTCCTACTTTCTTTGAAACAGAAATACCTACTCTACTATAATCTGATTTGTTTTTAAGTATATATATTACTAAATATTTGTTTGCAAAAGATTTGCCGTGTTTATATACTTTTCTAAAATCAGAGTCTTTTTTCAACCCTTTAGTCCTATTAAAGTCCATAGTTAACCTCCATAAACACAGCTATGAATTGTAATTATTTACACAAAAAGGCCACCTTTGCAGCGGCCCTTTTGTAATTAATGAGTTAATCTATTTCTTCCTTTAGCTCTTCTTCTCTTTAACACGTTTCTTCCGTTAGACGTCTTCATTCTTTTTCTGAAACCATGTTCTTTACTTCTTTGTCTCTTTTTTGGTTGATAAGTTCTTTTACTCATTATTTTGCACCGCCTTTCAGATTTTATTTTCCGTTTATAAAAATAATAACTTTACCCTCAAAGTAAACATAACACATATAATTATAAATACTTTTACTACTGTTGTCAACGAGTTTTTGGGACGCTTATATCACAAAATATACCATATATATATTATGTATTTTTTTTATTGAAAATACTAGTAAAAATCTATTTAATTTTATTCTAAATTACTTTTTTCAATTATATACACAAATAAAGTAATTTTAACATGTTTATATTTTTATCAACAATTAGTTAATATTGTGGATAAATTAGTTACAAATCATTGAAGTTTGACATATATTTTGATATTATAAATATACTTGTTGATAATGTGTATAAATGTTATCAACTTATTAGAAATTATTCACAGCTTGTGGATACTTTTGTGTATAACTTTTAAGATTGCTGACAATACTCTAGTTATAATCACCATTTATTGTATGTTTATGTTATTTATAACTTTATCTACATATTGTTTATATCTTTTCATCTTTTTTTAATAATTTATACTATTATTAATTTATCAACACCATTATCCATAAATTTAGTTATTCTGTAAAATTTATATATATTTTTGCTTTTCTGTTAATAACTTTGTGGAAAATATTAATTATTCTGTTCGGAGGTTTATATTATGGATATAGTTTCTTTATGGGACAAAACCCTACAATTAATAAAAGGTGACTTAACTTCAGTAAGTTTTAATACCTTTTTTAAAAACATCGTACCATTAAAAATACATCTTAATGACTTGATACTACTAGCTCCTAGTGATTTTAATAAAGATATTCTAGAAAATAGATATTTGCATTTAATTGAAGATGCTATAAATCAACTGTCATTAAAAAAGTATAATATTAAATTTGTATTGAGCGAAAAGGAAGTTGCTGACTTAAATTCCGATAGTTCAGATTTAAATTATAGAGTACTTTACCCTAACCTAAATCCAAAATACACATTTGATACGTTCGTTATTGGTAATAGCAATAGATTTGCTCATGCTGCATGTGTTGCAGTTGCTGAATCTCCTGCTAAAGCTTACAATCCACTTTTTTTGTATGGAGGAGTTGGTTTAGGTAAAACGCACTTAATGCATGCTATAGGACATCATATTGTTAGCCAAAAAAAAGATTCAAAAGTTGTATACGTTTCTTCAGAAAAATTTACTAATGAACTTATAAACTCTATAAAAGATGATAAAAATGAAGAATTTAGAAATAAATATAGAAACGTAGATGTTTTATTAATTGATGATATTCAATTTATAGCTGGAAAGGAAAGAACTCAAGAAGAGTTTTTCCATACATTTAACACTCTTCATGAAGCAAATAAACAGATAATTATCTCTAGTGATAGACCACCAAAAGATATACCTACACTAGAAGATAGATTAAGATCGAGATTTGAAATGGGACTTATAACTGATATTCAAGCACCAGACTTTGAAACAAGAATTGCTATACTTAGAAAAAAGGCTCAACTAGAACGTATAGATGTGCCAAATGAAGTCATGTCATATATAGCAAAGAATATTAAATCAAACATAAGGGAACTAGAAGGTGCCTTAACTAGAGTAGTTGCTTATTCTTCTCTTAGTAATAGGGTAATATCTTTCGATCTTGCTACAGAAGCTTTGAAAGATATTATAACAACTTCTAAAAATGAAGAAATAAATGTTCTTAGAATAAAAGAAAAAGTATCTTCTGTATTCAATCTAAAGATGGAAGATTTTAATTCTAAAAAAAGAACACGTTCAATAGCTTATCCAAGACAAATAGCTATGTACTTAACGCGCGAACTTACTGATTTATCCCTTCCCAAAATAGGAGAAGAGTTTGGAGGTAGGGATCATACAACAGTAATTCATGCTCATGACAAGGTATCTAAAGATATAGAAGAAAGTGAAGAAATTAAGACTAAAATAGATAAAATTATATCAGATTTGAAGGGATAACTTATACACAATTGCATGTTTATATCTCTTGAATAACCTGTTAATATTTTTTTTGAATAAAAATTATTAACAAATTATTAAGTCTAAAATAACAAAGATATTAACATCTTATACACATGTTAATATCTTTGTATTTATAATGTTACACATACTTATTAACATTATCAACAACACCTACTACTATTACTACTATGATTTTAACTTATTTTTTTATATAAAAAGCCAGAGGAGGTTATCCACATTGAAAATAATTTGTAATCAAAAAATCCTAGCAAATAGAATCGGGATTGCTCAAAAAGCTATTAATGGAAAAACAACGATAGAGCTCTTAAAAGGTATACTTATATCTACAGAAGAGGGTCAATTAAAACTTACTGGATATGATGCTGAAATAGGAATAGAAACTTATGTACAAGCAGAAATTATAGAAAAAGGCGATATTGTTGTAGATGCAAGATTATTTGGAGATATAATTAGAAAATTACCAGATTCTTTTGTTGAAATAGAAACTGATTCAGAAAATAATATTTACATAAATTGTGTAAATTCAAGATTTAAAATTAAAGGATATGCAGCAAAAGAATTTCCTAAATTACCAGAATTAAACGAAGAAGATTTATACAGCATACCTCAAGAAATCCTAAAAAATATGATTAAACAAACTGTATTTGCTATATCACAAGATCAAACGAAACCTATTTTAATGGGAGAACTTTTAGAAATTGTAGATAGAAACTTAAATTTAGTAGCAATTGATGGATATAGATTAGCTGTGAAAAGCTGTTCAGTTGACAGTTTAACTGAAAATATAAAAGTCATAATTCCTGGAAAGACACTTATAGATGTCAATAGTTTGCTTTCTGGAGAAGATAATGTTAAAGTTGGATTTAACGAAAAAAATGCTATTTTTATAATTAATGATACAAAAATTATTACAAGATTACTTGAGGGAGATTTTATTGATTATAAAAAATTATTACCAAGAGAACATAATAGTAGAGTTAAGTTAAACACTAAAGAACTTTTAAATAGCATAGAAAGAGCATCTTTATTATCTCAATCAGAAAAAAATAATCTTATAAAATTATCTATAAGAGATAAAGTAATGGCAATTACTTCTAATACAGAAAAAGGAAATGTATATGAAGAAGTTGAAATAGATTTAGATGGAGATTATCTAGATATAGCTTTTAATTCTAGATACTTTATTGAAGGTTTGAAAAATATAGATAATGAGGAAATATTTATAGAATTTACTACAAATGTAAATCCTTGTATAATTAAACCAACGGATGATGTTAATTATATTTACTTACTACTTCCAGTAAGAATATCATCAAATATATAGCAGACATGAAGGAGTTGTCTTTTGTAGAAAAATTTTTCTAATATTAGACAACTCCTTTTATAAGCATATTTATGGTATAATATACTTTTAGTGTATCAATAGGAATTTGTTTAAAATAGTGGCAAGGAGGAACTATTATGACTGAAATAACTATAGAATCAGAATATATAAAGTTGGATCAATTTCTAAAATTAGCAGAGATTGCATCAACAGGAGGTCATGCAAAATTTTTAATTCAAGAAGGTTTAGTGACAGTAAATGATGAAATAGAATTAAGAAGAGGAAAAAAGATAAAATCAGGAGATATAGTTGAAATAGAAGGAACTAAAATAAAAGTATTGTAAAAAAGGAGAACTTTTTGTGAAACTTAAAAGTTTGCAACTTGTTAATTTTAGAAATTATAAAAAGTTGCATCTGGAATTTAATGGGAAAGTAAATCTACTTGTTGGGAAAAATGGTCAAGGAAAGACAAATATAGTAGAATCTATTTATATGCTTTCTTTTGGAAAATCATTTAGAACCAACAAAGATAGAGAAATGGTTAGATTTAATAGTGAAAACTTATATATTGGAGGAAGTTTTTCAAAATATAATAAATATAGTCTAATAGAGCTAATTATTGGAAAAGATAAAAAGGGGATACGAATAAATAAAGTCCCTTTACAAAAGATACAGGAGCTACTTGGCAACTTAAATGTGGTTATATTTTCTCCTGAGGATTTGAGATTGGTTAAAGAGGGTCCTAAAGAAAGAAGGGCATTTATAGACAAAGAGATTAGTCAGATTATACCTAAATATTATAAATATCTTACCAATTATAACAAAACACTTTCTCAAAGGAGTAGGGTGCTTAAAAGTATACATGTTGATGAAGCTTTATTAGATATATATGATGAAACATTGGCAAAGTATGGGAGTTATATTTATATTTTGCGTAGAGACTTTATAAAAAAGATAGCTAATATATCTGAGAATATGCATATGAATTTGACTAATGGAGTTGAAAGACTATCAATTAGATATAAAAATCAAATAAATATAACTGATGAAGACACTATAGAAACAGTATATAATAAATTTTTAGCCAAATTGTCATCAAATAGACCTAATGATATAGAATCTAGAACTACTAGATATGGTATACACAAAGATGACTTAAATATATTCATAAATGATTTAGATGCAAGACTTTTTGGTTCACAAGGTCAACAAAGAACTGCTTCAATATCGTTAAAGTTATCAGAAATAGAATTAATAAAAAATGAAGTTGAAGAATATCCCATATTAATTTTAGATGATGTTTTTAGTGAGCTAGATGAAGCAAGACAAAAACTTTTAGTAAACAATTTAAGCAATGTTCAAATGTTTATAACAAGTGCTGAGATTTCACATAAAAAAATATTTGATGAAAAAAATGTTACAATATTTAATATTGAAAATGGCGATGTTATTAGCATAGAGAATGGAGGAAATTAAATGAAACAAGAATACGGTGCAAGTCAGATACAAGTATTAGAGGGATTAGAAGCCGTTAGAAAAAGACCCGGTATGTATATTGGTAGTACAAGTCCTAGGGGTCTACATCACTTAGTTTATGAAGTTGTAGATAATAGTATAGATGAGGCTTTACAAGGATATTGTTCAGACATATATGTATCTATTAATGAAGATGGCAGTGTTTTAGTAAAAGATAATGGAAGAGGTATACCAGTTGAAATACATCCTAAGACTGGTAAATCAACTTTAGAAACAGTACTAACTAATCTTCATGCAGGAGGAAAGTTTGGAGGCGGAGGATATAAAGTATCTGGAGGTCTTCATGGGGTTGGTGTTTCTGTAGTTAATGCATTGTCAAAATGGATGACAGCAGAAGTTTATTTAAATGGAAAGATATATAAGCAGACATATGAAAAAGGTCTACCAACATCTAAGCTTGAAGTAGTTGGAGAATCTCAAAATACAGGAACAATAATTCAATTTATGCCTGATGCTACAATATTTGATGAAATAGAATTTAAATATGAAACATTAGAGTATAGGCTTAGGGAACTTTCTTTTCTAAATAAAGGAATAAGAATAGTATTTGAAGATAAAAGAGAAGATCAGAAAAAAAGAAAAGAATTTTATTATACAGGCGGTTTAGTAGAATATATTAAATATTTAAATAAAACTAGAACTGGAATACATGATGACATAGTTTATATAGATAAAAAAGTTGATGATTGTATTGTCGAATTAGCTATGCAATATACAGATGGTTATACAGAGAACATATATTCTTTTGCAAATAATATAAATACACATGAGGGAGGAACCCATTTAAGTGGATTTAAAGCAGCTCTTACTAAAACTGTAAATGATTATGCTAAGAGAAATAAATTCTTAAAAGAAAATGATGTTAACTTACTAGGTGAAGATATAAGAGAAGGTCTTACAGCTGTAGTATCAGTTAAACTACCAGAACCTCAATTTGAAGGACAAACTAAAACAAAACTAGGTAATAGTTTTATGAGAGGTGTAGTTGATAGTGTAACAGTTGATGAACTAGGTTCTTTCCTAGAGGAAAATCCATCAACAGCTAGAATAATAGTTGATAAAGCTTTAAGAGCACAGAGAGCTAGAGAAGCTGCAAAAAAAGCAAGAGAATTAACAAGAAGAAAAAGTGTGTTAGAAAGTACATCTTTACCTGGGAAATTGGCAGATTGTGCAGAAAAAGACCCTGCTAAAAGTGAAATATTCTTAGTCGAAGGGGATTCAGCGGGAGGTTCAGCTAAGCAAGGTAGAGATAGAAATAGTCAAGCTATACTTCCATTAAGAGGTAAAATACTTAATGTTGAGAAATCAAGACTAGATAGAATATTATCTTCAGATGAAATAAAAAATATGATAACAGCTTATGGTTGTGGTATTGGAGAAGATTTTGATATAGATAAGGCTAGATACCATAAAATTATAATTATGACCGATGCCGATGTAGATGGAGCTCATATAAGAACTTTATTATTAACATTCTTCTTTAGATATATGAGACCTCTTATAGATGAGGGGTATGTTTATGCAGCACAGCCACCTTTATATAAAGTTACAAAGCAAAAGAAGGAACATTATGTTTATTCAGATAAAGAGTTAAATATCTTATTAGATGAAATTGGAAGAAATGGTGTGGAACTTCAAAGATATAAAGGTCTTGGAGAGATGAATGCAGAGCAATTATGGGAAACAACTATGAATCCTGAGACAAGAACTTTATTACAAGTTACTGTGGAAGATGCTGCAATTGCAGATGAAGTATTTTCAATGCTTATGGGTGATAAGGTTGCTCCAAGAAAAGAATTTATAGAAGAAAATGCAAGATTTGTTAGAAACTTAGATATATAGAGAGAGGGGATTAGTATACATGGAAGAAAATAACAAAATACTCCCTATTGAAATAGTGGAAGAAATGAAAAAATCGTATATTGATTATTCGATGAGTGTCATAGCTGGACGTGCTCTTCCTGATGTTAGAGATGGTTTAAAGCCAGTTCATAGAAGAATACTATACTCAATGAGTGAATTAAATTTAACGCCAGATAAACCATACAGAAAGTCAGCTCGTATTGTTGGGGACGTTTTAGGTAAGTACCATCCTCATGGAGATACTGCTGTTTATTATGCGATGGTAAGGATGGCTCAAGACTTTTCAACTAGAGCACTTTTAGTAGATGGTCATGGTAACTTTGGTTCTGTTGATGGAGATTCACCAGCAGCGATGCGTTATACAGAAGCGAAGATGAGTAAATTATCATTAGAGTTATTGAGAGATATTGAAAAGGAAACTGTAGATTTTAAACCAAACTTTGATGAATCATTAAAAGAGCCTTCTGTATTGCCAGCAAGATATCCTAATTTATTAGTAAATGGTTCTAATGGTATAGCTGTTGGTATGGCGACTTCAATACCTCCACATAATTTGGCTGAGGTAATTGATGCAACTGTATATTTGATTGATAACCCAGAATGTAGTGTAGATGATTTAATAAAATTTGTTCAAGGTCCAGATTTCCCTACAGCTGCAATCATAATGGGAAAAGAGAATATAGCAGAAGCATACAGAACTGGAAGAGGAAAAGTTAAAGTTAGGTCTAGAGCTTTTATAGAAGAACTACCAAAAGGAAAACAACAGATAATAGTTACAGAGATACCTTATCAAGTAAACAAAGCCAAACTAGTTGAAAGAATAGCTGAGTTAGTTAAAGAAAAGAGAATAGAAGGTATATCAGACTTAAGAGATGAAAGTAATAGAAATGGTATGAGAATTGTTATAGAATTAAAGAGAGATGCTAATGCTAATATAGTGTTAAATAATTTGTATAAACATTCTCAAATGGAAGATACTTTTAGTATAATAATGCTTGCTCTTGTAGATGGTCAGCCAAGAGTTTTAAATCTTAAACAAATATTATACCATTATATTAAACATCAAGAAGATGTTGTTACAAGAAGAACTAAGTTTGAGTTAAATAAAGCTGAAGCAAGAGCACATATTTTAGAAGGATTAAAAATTGCTTTAGATAATATAGATGCCGTTATAAGCTTGATAAGAGCTTCAAAAACAGGTCAAGAAGCTAAAATTGGGTTGATAGAAAAATTCAATTTAACTGAAATTCAAGCTCAAGCGATATTGGATATGAGGCTTCAACGACTTACAGGTCTAGAAAGAGATAAGATAGATGCTGAGTATGAAGATTTAATCAAAAAAATAAATAGATTAAAAGAAATTCTAGCTGATGAAAAATTGCTTTTAAATGTAATAAAAGATGAAATTACAATAATAAAAGAAAATTATTCTGATGAAAGAAGAACAGAGATAAGACATGCTGAAGGCGAAATAGATATGAGAGATCTTATAAGTGATGAAGAAATAGCAATAACTCTTACTCACTTTGGATATATAAAAAGGCTTCCATCTGATACTTATAAGAGTCAAAAAAGAGGTGGAAGAGGTATTTCAGCACTTACAACTAGGGAAGAAGATTTTGTAAGACATTTAATAACTACAACTACTCATAGTAGACTATTGTTCTTTACAAATAAAGGTAGAGTATTTAAACTAAATGCCTATGAGATACCTGAAGGTAAGAGACAAGCTAAAGGTACTGCTATAGTGAATTTACTTCAACTGTCAGCAGATGAAAAAATTGCTACTTTAATACCTATTGATGGTAATGATGAAAATGAATATTTATTACTTACAACGAAAAAAGGTATTGTTAAAAAGACTAAGAGAGAAGAGTTTAAGAATATAAACAAATCTGGTCTTATTGCTATAGGCTTAAGAGATGATGATGAGCTTATTGGAGTAGAACTTACAGATGGAAAACAGGAAGTACTTTTAGTAACTAAAGAAGGTATGTCTATAAGATTTGATGAAAATGATATAAGATATATGGGTAGAACAGCAATGGGTGTAAAAGGTATAACTTTAAGCAAAGAAGATTTTGTTGTATCTATGAACCTTTGTAGTAAAGGTACAGATGTGTTAGTTGTAAGTAAAAATGGTTTTGGAAAGAGAACAAATATAGAGGAGTATAGAAGTCAAATAAGAGCTGGTAAAGGAATTAAAACTTATAATATTTCTGAAAAAACTGGTACAATTGTAGGTGCAGATATGGTTAATGAAGATGATGAGATAATGATTATAAATTCTGATGGAGTTCTTATTAGAATAAAAGTAAATGAGATATCACTATTTGGAAGAGTTACAAGTGGTGTCAAATTAATGAAGACTAATGATGAAGTTAATGTAGTTTCGATTGCTAAAATAAATATTGAAGAAGAATAGGATAAATATCCTATTCTTTTTGTATAATGTAATTAGATAAAAATTTAAAATTGAAAGGAGTAGTTGTTATGTGTAATAAAAGAAATTGTAAAAAAGGTGGATTTTTATTATTAGGAGCTATTTTAGGGTTTATATTTGGTATGTTTTTTGCACCAAAAAAAGGTTCTGAACTGAGAAAAGAAACAAAGGAGAAGTTTAATGATGTAAAAGAAAATCCAAAAGAAGTTCTACATGAAACATTTAATGATGTGAAAGAGAGAATAATAAATTTAGTAGATGATGATAATAATGAAGAGGATATAAAGATTTCAGAAGAGGATATAGTAATAAGTAAAAGCTTTGATGATGAGGGAGATGTTAACTAATGAATGCATGGGGGTGGCAGATTGGAGCAGTGCTAGTGGGAAGCTCTGCTCTTATAGTAGCAATTTATTTAGCTAAAACTCTAAATAGTCTAAATAAGGTTGTTGAAAAGGCATATAAGATTGTAGATTATAATGAAAGACATATACAAGATATTGTTGAAAATGCATCATCAATATCAAAGGGAATAGATGATATAGTTTATGTAATTAATAAAATATTGAGTATAGGAAATATATTTAAAATTATTAAGAGGAAATAGGAGGTTTTTACATGTCTATGAATATAGATTCAAATTTAGATTCTCAAAATAAATTTTGGAATGTTTGTCTTGATGGAGAACTTGATGTTTCTACAGCAGATAAACTGAAGGAACACTTGCATAGTTTGATAGAAAAGAATATGTTAGATGTAAAAATTAATCTTAAAGATTTAGATTATATAGATTCAACAGGTTTAGGAGCTATGATAGGTGTATTAAAAAAATTAAAAATAAATGAAAAAGAGATATACATAGTAAATCCTAAGAGTAATGTCAGAAAGATTTTTACTATAACAGGTCTAGATAAAATATTTAAAGTGGAGGGATAAACTTTGGCTTGTGAGACTATAAAGATGGAAATTACTACAAACCCAGATTATGTTAGTATAATAAGATTAACAGCATCTGGAATTGCTAATAAGATGGGTTTTCCGATAGATGATATAGAAGATATAAAGGTAGCAGTATCAGAAGCATGTACAAATGCAATAAAGCATAGTAAAGATGATGTGTTTAATATAGTGTTTACTATTTTAGATAATGCAATTAATATAGAAATTCAAGATAATGGAGAAGGATATGATGTTAGCTCAATAAGTACACCAGATTTAGAGAATCCAAAAGAGAGTGGTCTTGGATTATTTATAATTAAAACTTTAATGGATGATGTAGATATTGAATCAGAACATAATCAAGGAACAAAAATAAAAATGACTAAATATTTAGGAGTTGATATTTAATGAAAAATGTAGCTAATGCTACACATTACCTAAATATGGATACAAAAGAGCTATTTAATTTATATAATAAAAATAAAAATGTAGATATTAGGAATATTCTTATTGAAAGACATCTGTATTTAGCAAGATTGTTAGCTAAGAAGTATATAAATAAAGGTGTTGATTTTGAAGATATATATCAAGTTGCTTCATTGGCATTAATTTATGCTATTGATAGATATGATATTGAAAAAGGATTTGAGTTCTCCAGTTTTGCGACACCAACTATAGTAGGAGAAATAAAAAAGTATTTTAGAGATAAAGTATGGACACTTAGAGTACCAAGAAGAATACAGGAACTAAGTAAAAAAATAAGTGATGCGAAGATTAAACTAGAGCAAGAAAATAAAAAGCATCCAAGGGTAAAAGATATAGCTAATTACATAGGGGTTAGTGAAGAAGATGTTCTAGAAGCTATGGAAGCTTCTTATGGATATCAACCAATGTCTTTAGATTCATCAAGTAATGATGATTCAGAGGATAAAGATATAACTCTTATTGATAAGATTGGAAAAGAAGAAGGCAATTTTGGAAGTATAGAATATGAAGATTTTATTAATAAATTCATTGAAACTTTAAACGAGTTAGAAGTAAAAATTTTTAAAGATAGATTTTTCTTTGATAAAACGCAATCTAGTATAGCTAAAGAACTAGATATATCTCAAATGACTGTTTCTCGATTGGAAAAAAAAGTAGTAGAAAAGCTAAAAAAAGAATATGAAAAAAATTTATAAAAAATAAAAAAATTATTGAACTATTGTTTTAAAGATAGTACGGTGTTACTTGCCCTTGAAAAAAGGAACAAGAAATAAGTACGAACATTGAAAATTAAACAGTAGGTAAATCCGCTTTGATAATGCTGGGATGTGATGGGGAGCAATATTAAGCATAAGAGATTATGTGGTTACAATAGCAAATAAAAGATAAACCTGTTCCCATTATGAACACAGAAGTTAAGCTCTTTAGCGATGATGGTACTTGGTAGGCGACTGGCTGTGAGAGTAAGACATAGCCACATAATCTTTTTTATGCACAGAACTATTTTATGTAGTTTTGTGCTTTTTTGCATTTTATAGAAAAATACAGACTGTTGATAAGAGATAAACAATAGTTTAAGATTGATAAATGAGACAAAAATATTTTTTCTATGGTAGAATTGTAAGGGAGGAATTTATGGAATCATTTGTATTGGAAATCTCACGTACATTATTAAGTGTATTTGAAATTTTAGTATTTAAAAATTTACTTGATATTTACAAAAATAAAAAAAGAGAAGATAAAGAAGTAAAAAGCTCTCTTTGGAAACTTACAATATTAGTTGTGGTTTTAGTTTATCTGAATGATTATTTTGATTTGAATGGAATAGTTATATTAGGTTTGTGGCCGATGGAATTGAATTTATTACAAATTGTATTTACTTGTATAATTATGTATTTTTGTAAAAGAAATTATGAAATGAAGTTGTGGCAAGCATTTATGTTTTTTATAGTTTGTAAAAATGTATTTTTTATTACTAGCAATATAATTTATTGGGGAATTACATTTTTTTGTATATTTATTGGTATTGGTGGTGCTAACTATCCACGTGTATTAGTTGCAATTTTACATAAAGTACTAGTTTTTATAATTTTATTTGTATTAAATTTAATATTAAAAAAATATAGCAACAGTTTTAAAGAGAAAAAATACATAATAAGTATATTAACTGTTATATTTTTAGTAACATTTTTGTATATATACAATTTTATAGATAAGTGTATTTGGGTATATAAAGTTAAATTTAAAAATTTAGCATATAAAGAAATATGGAGTATGATAGATGGTTTTTTATATCAAAATATAATTCCATCATTGGTTGTGGTTGTTATACTTTTAATATTTACAATTAAGAAGATAAAAGAATCTATAATTTTAGAAAAGGAAAAAGTAGTGATAGA
This sequence comes from Clostridioides sp. ZZV14-6345, assembly GCF_020657775.1. Lineage (NCBI taxonomy): Bacteria > Bacillati > Bacillota > Clostridia > Peptostreptococcales > Peptostreptococcaceae > Clostridioides > Clostridioides sp. ZZV14-6345. Next base: position 26,145 of record NZ_JAGWCX010000048.1, read on the forward strand.
AGAAAAAATAAAAGTTCAATACAATTACTATGAAAGAATAAAAGAAAATCAAGATAGAACCAAACAACTTTATCACGATTTAAAAAATCATTTGGTCTGCATCAATAATATTGATGCAAACGAAAATGCTAGGATATATAGCATGGAACTTCAAGAAGAAATAGAGAAGATAGAGTATATATATAACACTAAGAATGATATATTAGATATTATACTTAAAGAAAAAAATGATATTTGTATAGATAATAATATAGATTTTTTTGCAGATATAAATTTTGAAAAATGTAACTTCATGCAAATGATTGATGTGTGTAGTATTTTTTCTAATATATTAGATAATGCAATGGAAGCATGTTTAAAGATAAAAGATAATGAAAGAAAAATATATATAAGAGGAACTATAGTTAAAAATTATTTTGTATTAAAGAGTGTGAACTCAAAAATAAATGATATAAAAACAGATGATAATAATATTATAAGTAGTAAAAAAGATAAATATCTTCATGGAATAGGTTTAAAAAGCGTTGAACATTCATTGAATAAGTACAATGGAGAGTTTAGATTCAAGGATTTTGGTAATGAATTTGAACTAGATATTTATATTCCAATAGAAAGTGAAGTGAATTTGAACTATGAAAAAAATAGTATTATGTGAAGATGAATTAAGCCAACAAAAGTTGATAAAAGGGTATATCGAAAAAATTTTTGAAGGTAGAAATGAAGAATATGATCTTTTGATTTACAAAAATGGAGAAAGTTTAATAAAAGATTATCCAAAGAATGTAGATATATTTTTATTAGATATACAATTAGAAAAGATTGATGGAATGACTTTGGCTAGAAAAATAAGAAGTATGTATGATAAAAATGTAGAAATTATATTCACAACATCTTTAATAGACTATGTACAAGAAGGATATGAAGTAAGGGCTTATAGGTATTTGCTAAAGCCTATAAAATTAGGTGACCTAGAGAGGCATTTGATCTCTTGTTTTAATGAAATAGAGAGAAACAAGGGTAAAGAGTTAATTTTGAGTTCTAAAACCGAAATATTTAAGATAAACACAGCAGATATTTATTATATCGAAGTTTTAAAAAGAGAAATAACTATACATACAAAAATATCCGAGTACTCTATTAATATGACTATGGATAGTATACAGAGCAAAATAAACCAAAAAAATTTCCATAGATGTCACAAAAGTTATCTGGTCAATTTGGACTATGTAGGAAATGTAAAACAATATGTAGCTATTATGGAGAATAAAGAAGAAGTTCCTATAAGTAGATATAGATTTAAAGAGTTTAAAGAGGTATACCTTGAAAGCCTTTCATCAGTATTATAAAAACTAAAACATGACAGTTGTAACATTAAAATGTACAGTTGTGCATAGTGCATTGTACATAAAAAAAATAGATGCTATCCTTTAGTCAAAAGGAGGATAGCATCTATTTTTTTACATAAAAATTATATCTTTGTTTATTAAAAGGTAAAATAAGTTGTTAGTATTAGGTAGATATATTAGTTCAAGTAAACTAATTAGCACTAAATAACTATATATTAGTCAAAAAGGAGGTAATTATGAAAGGTATTTTTACGTTAGCTTTTTCTTATCTGAAAAAGCAAAAAGGGAGAAGTTTCTCTATAATAATAGCAATAGGATTGGCTACATTGATATCATTTTCTATTATTGTTCAAAAACAAACAGATATAAAATTAGGAACTGAAAAATTGCATAAAATATATGGAACTTATGACTATGAGTACGATAAAATTGATAATCAAGCACTACAAAAAATATTGAATGACAATACTAGTGATGATACATATAATATAATCAATTTAGGTAGTATTGTTTATAAAAATGGTGTTAAGAGTATTCTTAATACATATAGTTCATATTATTTAGAAGAAAGCAAATATGAACTTATCAAAGGGAGAGCACCAAAAAATGAAAATGAGATAGTTTTAGATAATAGAGCTATAGAGGAAATGAATTTAGAAAATAAATTAGGTAAGGAAATAGACTTTAACATAGTTAAAAAATATAAAAATACTGATGGAAAGCAAGATATATACAATAAAAATCATAAATTTAAATTGGTTGGAATAGTCAGTAGACATAAAGAATATTATCAGGAGTATGAATATGCACTTAGAGCTTTTACAGGTGGATATACAAATTTAATACCAGAAAACCTTATTACTAATGATGGCCTTTTAAATGTAGAAAATGAAAAGAGTACAAATGAGAATCTGTATAAAAGGCTGAATAAATACGGTCTTACAGAGGATAACTTTACTATAAATGTAGGTTTAATTGTAGGATTAAATTCTATTGGTGTTGATGAAGTGGCAATAAGCTATGAAATAAGAAAAATGATATTTCCTATAGGTGTATCAGCACTTTTAATATGTAATATTTTTATGATGACTTTATTTGATATGAAAAAATCAATAGGTATGTTGAGAGCTATAGGTGTAAAAAGGCATCAAGTATGTTCTATGATTTTTATACAGAGCTTAATGCTGGTAATCATTGGTGTATTATCTGGTTTTTTTATTGGAGGAGCTTATGTATATTATTATATATCTAAAATGTATCCTCAAAATCCAAGTCTTTATATAACCAAAGAAGCAATATTGATACCAATATTAATAGCAATAATTACTGTGTTTATTTCAAATATAGTTACTCTATATAAGGCATTCAAGGTATCTCCTGTAGAAGGTATGAAAAATAATGACTTTAGTAATAGAAAATTTAGAAATAGATTTTATTATAAATGGATAAGAAAAGTATTTGATATAACTGGAGATATGGCATATAAAAATGTATTTAGATTTAGGGCAAGAACAATTCTTTGTATATTATCTATGGGATTAGTTGGATCTATGTATATAACTACATTATCAAATTACAATAAAAGTGATATGGATGTAATGCATATGCCAAGTCAAAATATTGGTGAGTATGATATAAAACTAAATAAAGATTATTTTAATGTGGAAAATGCTCTAGGAATGTATAGTAAAAGTGATATAGAAAAAATTAAAAACATAGACGATGTAGACTATGTAGATGGAAAATTAGTGTTATCTGGGTCTATGAATAAGGATGAATCATATTTAGAAGTTAGGGGTTATACAGAGAAAGATTTGAAAAAATTAGATAAATACATAGAGGAAAAAAGTGATGAGAATAATAGTGAATATATAAATGTTTTGGTTAATAATCATACTGATGGAACCAATGAACCAATAGATAAGAATTTGAAAATTGGAGATTTGATTGAAATAAAAATACCATCAGTAAATGATGAAAAGTTAAGCTATAAAGTTGAAAAAGTTAGAATCGCTGGTTTCTTAGATAGAAAATGGATTTTAAATAATTTCAATGTAAGAATGCTAACAGTAATAATGCCAATAGAAGAATTGTCTAAATTGACTAATATAAATGATGTTAATGTAATAGGAGTGAAAGCTTCTAGTGGAAAAGAAAAGGAAGTAGAACATAAAATAGAAAAAATTATTGGAAAGAAAGATTACAATAATCTAGAAAGCAGGGGGAAATACAAATTAGAGCAAGAAAAATTACAAAGAATTGCTAAAATGCAAAGTCTATTTTCATTATTACTTATGTGTGTAGTAGCTTCATTAAATATTTACTACACTATAAAAACAGGAATACTAATTAGAACTAGGGAGCTATCTACTTTGAGAAGTATTGGTATGAGTATGAAAAAGATAAAAAGTATGCTTATTAAGGAATCACTAATTTATGCATTTCTTAGCTGTATAATAGGGGCTTCTCATGCTACATATAAAGGATACAAAGATGTATCTATGGTTAATAAGATTATGGAAGCTGGATTTGGGGTTAAGAATCTAGACAAATTTAAAGTGCCTTTTAATGAAATAGTAACATTTACTTTTTTAGTGATAGTAGTTTGTATTATATCAGTATACTTGTCTAAGCAAAAACTAGAAAAAATGAGCATATCAGATGGAATTAATATGGATAAATAAGGAGGAATTAGTATGACGATATTAAAAGTAGAAAACTTAAACAAAGTTTATGGTAAAAATGAAAATGAGTTACATGTTTTAAAGAATATAAATTTAAATATAGAAGAAAATAAATTCATTGCTGTAGTAGGTGCTAGTGGCTCTGGAAAAAGTACATTATTAAATTGTATGGCAGGTCTTGATAAACCAACTGATGGAAAAGTTTATTATAACAACGAAGAAATAAGCAATATGACAGATGGAAAGCTAGCTGATATAAGGATAAATAACTTTGGATTTGTGTTTCAAAATTTTAATTTAATACCAGTTGTTAATGTATATGAGAATATAATAATGCCTTCATTATTAGAAAATAGAAAAATAGATAAAAAATATCTAGAAAAATTACTAGAGAGACTACAAATAAAGGATAAAATAAAAAAATTTCCCAATGAATTATCTGGAGGTCAACAACAAAGAGTGGCTATTGCTAGAGCGCTTATAAATAAACCTAAAATTATATTTGCAGATGAGCCTACAGGAAATTTAGATACAAAGTCAACAGAAGAAGTTATGAGTATATTAAGAGAATGTGTGAATGATTATAATCAGACACTTATAATGATAACTCATAATGACATAATAGCTAGAGAAGCTGATATTTGTATAAAAATACAAGATGGAACAATAATGGATTAATTTAATATATAAAAAATAAAACTGTAATATTATTACAGTTTTATTTTTTATATAAAAGTTTAATATTATAAATTTTACAAACTTAATCGTAAAGCTGTTGATAGTAGAATGGTAAATAGCTATATAAGCTAAATAAAGACTGTAGATAATATGCATATCTTAGAAAATGATTGTGTATAATTTTAAATGATAAAGAAAAAATAAAAAATGCTAAAAAATTAAGAAAAACTATTGACGATATGTTTTTTAGATGATACAATATTACTTGTCCTTAAGAAAAGGGCAAGCACGAAAAATGAAAAATGAACTTTGAAAATTAAACAGTAGG
>NZ_JAGWCX010000049.1:0-29869 GCF_020657775.1 Clostridioides sp. ZZV14-6345
GATTTTTGGTCCAACAATTGGGGTGCAGTACAAAATCGTTTTTATACACTCTTAAATAATTTATTTTATTATTTTCCAGCTTTCATAGCTCTGGTTTTTAGTGGTAAAGTAAATAAATTAATAAATCCTTCTGCATCTTTATGGTCATAAAGTTCACTATTTCCAAAAGAAGATATTCCTTCATCATAAAGAGCATTTTCAGTAAATATTCCAGCAGGTTTTATATTCCCTTTGTAAAGTTTAACTTTTACTGTTCCTGTAACATTATCTTGAGTTTGCTCCATAAATGCATCTATAGATTCTCTTAATTTGCAGTACCATAATCCATTATAAATAAGTTCTCCATATTTATAAGATACCATTTGTTTGAAATGTAATGTATCTTTGTCTAAAGTAGCACTTTCTAAAATATTATGTGTTTCATAAAGGATTGTTCCTCCTGGAGTTTCATATATTCCTCTTGATTTCATACCAACAAGTCTATTCTCAACTATATCTATAACACCAATTCCATGTTTACAACCCAACTCATTTAACTTGTGAATCAATGCAACTGGAGATAATTCTTCACCATTTATCTTTTTAGGTACACCTTTTTCAAAGTAAACTTCTACATATTCAGCTACATCACATGCATCTTCTGGGTCTACACATTGTTTGTAAACATCTTTTTTATGTTCATTTTCTAGATGTTCTATATCCCCACCTTCTGTTGACACATGCCAAAGATTAGCATCTACTGAATATATTTTAGTTTTAGTTGCTGTTACCTTTATATTGTGTTTTTCAGCATAATCTATAGCATCTTCTCTTGATTTTATATCCCATATTCTCCAAGGTGCAATAACTTTTATAGTTGGGTCAAGAGCAGCAATTGTAGCTTCAAATCTAACTTGATCATTACCTTTTCCTGTACATCCATGACAGATATATTTTGCACCTTCTTTATGAGCAACTTCAACTAATTTTTTAGCTATTATAGGTCTTGCTAAAGAAGTTCCTAACAAGTATTTTCCTTCATATTTTGCTTCTGCTTTTACAGCTTTAAATATAGTTTCAGTTACAAATTCTTCACTTATATCATCCACATATACCTTTGATGCTCCACTTTGTAGAGCTTTTTCATAAACATCTTCCATTTTATCTTCTTGACCTACATTTCCACAAACAGCTATAACATCTATATCTTCATAATTTTCCTTTAACCAAGGTATTATGATTGATGTATCAAGTCCTCCTGAATATGCTAATACTACTTTTTCCTTCATTTTTAATTCCTCCCAATCTTAATTTATGATTTTAATTTTTTATTTAATAGAAATTTTTAATATTGAATGACTTTGAGAATTTAAATTCACATAAAAGCATTTTAATACTAAAAAAACCTCTCAGTATTTTAAAATACTAAGAGGCGAAATATCCGCGGTACCACTCTTATTGATAAACTTAGCTAATCAATTATTAAATGTTCAACATACTAAGTAAACATTAGTAATTAAATATATTAAAAAACGCCTCTTGGAAAAACCAAGAGACGAAATATATCCGCGTTACCACTCTAATTGATAAGATAAACCTATCCACTCTTTCTCTTAAGGCGAGATTACCTACTAACATACTAAATTCAATTAGTATCCTCCAAAGTTCTTTTCACTAATACTTATTTGCTAAGCTTCCACCATCCTCAGCTCTCTATAAAACACATAAAAGTTACTCTCTTTCTCACAGGATTTAAATATAAAATTTTCCATAACTCTCTTATAAAATATATAATAGTTTATTTTTCCATTTATGTCAACTATATAATTTACTTTATTTTTATTTTAAAAAGATTTTTATACAATTGACTAATATCTTACTTTCCAAAGACATAGCCCTTTAGCTGGTGCAGTTTCTGATGATTGGCTTCTGTCCTTTGATTCAAGCATATACTTAATATCTTGTGGAGCTTTTCTTTTAAGACCTACATCTATCAAAGCACCTACTATTATTCTTACCATGTTATACAAAAATCCATTTCCTTCTATATATATTTCTATGACATTATCGTCTTCTTTTATATTTATTGAATAAATTTCTCTTACATTTGATTTTTTCTTAGACTTAGAAGAAGCAAAACTAGTAAAATCATGTTCTCCTACTAAATATTCACTTGCTTTTCTCATTCTATCTAAATCTAATTTTTTACTTATGTGAGTAGCATATCTTCTTATAAAAGGATTGTGATATTTATTATTGTCAATTCTATACATATAAGTCTTTGATTTTACATTGTATCTTGAGTGGAATCTTTCGTCAACTTCTTCAACAGTTTTTACAACTATATCTTCTGGTAAATATTCATATAAATATTTTTGAATTTTATCCACTGAATCCATACAATTAGTTCTAAAATTTATCACTTGTCCTCTAGCATGAGCTCCCATATCAGTTCTTCCAGAACCAATTATCTCAACTGTTTCGTCAGTCATTTTACTTAAGACATTTTCAAGTTTTTCTTGTATAGTCATATTATTGTCACCTAATTTTTGATACCCTTTATATCTTGATCCATCATATGCTACTATCATTTTTATGTTTCTCATATTAATCCTCTTTCTAAGAATTTATGCTTGTTTAGCAAACTTATTTTTTATATTAAAAGTTATTTTTGTTCCAACATTCTTTTCACTTTCTATTTTCATTCTTCCTCCATGAAGTTTTACAATTTCATTACTAATTGCTAATCCTAATCCACTACCAGCCTTATTGTAATCTTCTTGGAAGAATTTATCTAACACTTTATTTAGATTTTGCTTTTCTATACCTGAACCATTATCCTCAACTGATATGGTTGTTATATCTTCATCTTGAGAAGCTACTATTTTTATGTAACCACCTTGGCTAGTAAATTTAAATGAATTTTGTATTAAATTTATAAGAACTTGTCTTAATCTATTCTTATCTCCTTGAATGTTCTCTATAAGTTCATTTTCAAATTCAAATAAAAGTGATATATCTTTTTCAGCAGCTTTAACTTTAAGCTGATTTACAACACCTACAATCAAACCTTCAATATCAACTATATCAACATGAAGCTTTATCCTATCAGAAGAAAGTCTTGAAAAATCCAATAATTCTTCAACTAGTTTTATAAGCCTTTCTGTTTCATCTTGTATGATACCTAGACCTAAGTCTAACTCTTCTCTTGTTATACTTTCATAGCCTAAAGTTTCACTCCATCCTTTTATAGATGTAAGAGGTGTCCTTAGTTCATGAGATACAGAGGATATAAATTCTTCTTTTAATTTTTCACTCTTATCAATCTCATGTGCCATATGTTCAAATGTCTGTGCTAAATCACCAATTTCATCATCTACAATCTTCATCTTTTCTAATTTTATATTATAGTTTCCTACAGCCAATTCATTTGCAAATTTCTTTAACTCTCGTAATGGTTTTATAAGGGTTTCAGCAAATTTAAGACTTATTAGTATAGCTATGATAAGTATAAATATTCCTGCCAATATAAGCCATGTAGCTTGTTTTAGTATTGCATTATCAATAGCATCTAATGAAACTGTATATCTAACAACACCTTCTATTATATTATTTACTTTAAGTGGCAAGGAGATACTCATAACATGCTCTCCTGTATCTGGTATTCTATAGGTATATGGTGTTAAGTTTTTGGTTTTTATATCTTTTAGTGCATTGTTAACATCTTCATAATTTGCTTTTTCTTTACTTTTAAAACCATATTGGTCTAATATAATATTTTTATCCTTATCTATTATTGAAATTCCAAATTCTGAATTCTTAGTTAAGGGCTGTTTATCAAATATATTTTTTACTTTTTTCTCAAAACTTGTAGTTTCCATTGTAATAGCATTATATTCATCAGCATATTTTATTTCAGATTCAAGTAGTTGTTTGACAGAATCGTAATAATAGTTTTGTATATAAAACATGAACAATCCTTCAAACAGAGTAACCATTATAATAATTATTATAAAATAGTTTTTTATTACTTTTTTTCTCAGACCTTCAAAATGTAACACTATTATTCTTCCTTTCTAAAACAGTATCCATAACCCCAAATAGTTTGTATATATTTTGGTTTTGATGGGTCATCTTCTATTTTATTTCTTATCCTTCTTATATTTACATCTACTATTTTAAAATCATATAAATAATTAGTTCCCCATACTTCGTCTAATATCTGGTCTCTACTTAACGACTGCTTAGCATTTGATATCAAGTATTTCACTATTGAAAATTCAGTTGGAGTAAGTTCAATTTCCTTCCCATTCTTAAACAATTTTCTTTTATCTATATCAAGTATAAATGGCGGGGATACTATTTCGCTTGATTTAACACTTGAATCATCTTTTGCTACCCTTCTAATAAGGGCAGAAACCCTAACTAAAAGCTCTTTTATACTAAATGGTTTTATAATATAATCGTCTGCTCCTGAAATAAATCCTTCTATTTTATCATCCTCTTGAGCTTTAGCAGTAAGCATTATTATACCTACTTGGTCAAAATTCTCCCTTATAAATTTGCATACTTCTATTCCACTTATATCTGGAAGCATCACATCTAAAAGAGCTATCGTAATGTCATTTTCTGTTGTCATTTTTTCTATAGCTTCTCTTCCAGTACCTGCCTCAACTATCTCATAACCTTCCCTTTTTAAGTTTATACTGACAAAACTTCTAATACCAATTTCATCTTCTAGTATAAGTATCTTTTCCTTCATAAAATAAAACCTCCAATTGAGTATAATATTAACCATATATTAATGAGAAATATTCTTTTAATGCGTCTATAGTAATATCTAAATTGTCCATTTCCTTCGCATCATTTATAACTAGTAAAAAAGTATATTCATCGCTCTCTTGAAGTACAATAGAATTCTGAGTATTTACATTTTTTCTATCTTCAAGTTTGTTTTTACTCTCTACTACTATATTAAATAAATTCTTACGGTCTGAATAGTCAAAATAATAAAATTTGAATACTGCTTTTTCTCCAACAAATTCTTGTTCAACAAGTATTTTATCAAATAAATTATTTGGAATGAATAATTTAAAATTATATTTATAATTATAATATATCTGACTTGTAAATATTAAACTTGAGCTATTACCTTCTTTTCCATTCCATCTATACCAACTTATATTTGCAGATGCCTTAGAACTATAAGTATTTCTATTATTACCTGTTACTATAGGTATTTCTATAATCTTATCTTTGTCAATATCATCTACAGGTATGTAATAAGATTTAGTAATGGTTTTATCATAATCGCTAAAAGCTTTTTTAATTTTTCCATCTTTCATATAAAGTATCTGTGTAATATAGTTATTATCTTTCAATATAGGTATATCAAGTACAATACCTTTTATAGCTGCAGAGGAATTTCCAATAGATGAAGCAACATTACCCAATGTTATATATAATTCACTTAAATTTTTTACATTTTCAAATTTAACATAATCCTTGATTTTCATACTCCCATCAAAATTTGCAACACTTGCAAACATTTCATTAGTCTTATTATTCAAATAAAGCATCAATATGTCTAACTTGTCATCTTCATCTATATATCCAATTTTTACTTTCATGTCATTAAAATCTTCTTTGTTTTGAAGCCAAGATGCATCCAAGTCATATATTTTTGTTATTTTATTATCTATTACTTTATATATATGCATATTCGTTCTATCTTTGGATTTAATCAATAAGATAACTTCCTTATATCCATCTGAATCCAAATCATAAAAATTAGCATATTCTATTGATTCACCATTTTCTAGAAAATGGTCTCCAAGTACGTATTTTTCTCCATTATAACTCAGGGTTACAAACCCTACCTGACTCACATTATTACTTAAATCTTCTTTTTGCTCAAATACTACTAATTCATCAACTCCATCGCTGTTTAAATCTACCTTATTTATTTTTCCTACTTCTTTTGTATTAGAAGGCAATATCATAGATGAATCTGGTTTTAGTAACTGGTCAATACCATCATACAATACTTTTTTTGTACTATCAGAGTCAGGTATTCTTGCTAATTGTTCTGGAGATTCAGTTTTCACATTACATCCAGTAACAAATAACATCATTAAGGCTACTACAGTAATAAGCTTTAATACTTTCATTTAACTCCTCCTAATCCTATTAATCTTGAATTTTGCTCACAAAAATCTCCTCACAATAATTAGACGTTTCAAGTCGTCATAATGTTTTACTTATTTTAATAAAACTTTATATTCTTTATCAATAAATACTGTAAAACTTATTTATTATTTCTAGGAGGCTTAGGACCTGGATATTGGAAAAAGTTAGTTTTTAACATACCATTATACAATTTTCTTTTTTTATCTGCCTTTTGCCCAAACTCATACTCAAAATCTTCATAAGATGTTATCAAATAATATGACCAATTTTTTAATTTTCTAAATGTATAACCAAGTTCTTTATACAATTGTTTAACACTATCTTTATCTTCTAATCTTTCTCCATAAGGAGGATTAGTAATTATAAATCCAAACTCATCTTCACTTTTGAATTGAGTCGCATCTCCTACATTAAACTCTATATATTCATCTACACCTGCTATTTCAGCATTTTCTCGAGCTATATCTATACATTCTGCATCTATATCATATCCATAAACCTTAAATTTAGATTCATTATCTATCTTATTAAAAGCATCTTTTCTTACATCCCACCAGATTTTTTTATCAAGAACTCTCCATTTTTCCGATATAAATTCTCTATTTAAACCAGGTGCCATATTTATTCCAATCATAACAGCTTCAATCAATATAGTACCAGAACCACACATAGGGTCCACTAAAATTCTACCTGCTTTCCATGGGGTTAAATAAATAAGTCCAGCAGCTAAAGTCTCTCTTATTGGAGCTTTATTTGCTTTTTCTCTATATCCTCTCTTATGCAAAGCATCTCCAGTTGTATCTATAGAAATAGTTACTTTATCTTTGTGTATAAATACAAAGATAGGGTATTTCTCCTTATCTTCCTTAAGCAAACCATCTTCCAAATAACTTTTCTTTAAGCTTTCTACTATAGCCTTTTTTACTATAGCTTGTACATCTGGTGTACTGTATAATTTTGATTTTATAGAAGAAGCTTTTGATATAGGAAATTGAGCTCCATAAGGTATATACCTAGACCAGTTTATTCTTTTTGTATTTTCAAATAATTCATCAAAGCTTTTTGCCTCAAATTCAGCAATTTTAAGATGTACTCTTTCAGCACATCTTAACCACATATTTGATTTTGCTATTCCAAACTCATCAGTTTTATATGTTATTCTTCCATCTTCTGTTTTTATTATTTCGTATCCTAAATTAGTAATCTCTCTAGCCATCATTTTTTCCATCCCAAAAAAACATGGCGATATTAATGTATAATTTTTCATAAAACCTCCTGTTTCCTTATATTAACTATAAAACTTGTTTATTTTTAAAATAATCTACATATTTAAATTCATACTTCCCATTTTATATCCTGACATATCTAGTGTAACATATTTAAAGCCAAATATTTTTAATTTAGTATCAACTTTATTAAAATTGTTATTTTCAAAAAATTTCCCTAATTCTTCCTGACCAACTTCTATTCTAGCTATATCTCCATGCATTCTCACTCTAAATTGAGAAAAGCCTAAATCGGACAAATATTCTTCACTCTTTTCTACTATCCTTAAATTTTCATCGGTTATTTCAACTCCATAAGGGATTCTACTTGCAAGGCATGCAAATGATGGTTTATTGAAAGTCTTTAATCCCAAGCTTTTTGAAAGTGACCTAATTTCATCTTTTTTCAAACCACTTTCTTTTAATGGACTAATTACTCCTAGTTCACTCAATGCTTCAAGCCCAGGCCTATAATCTCCTAAATCATCTATATTTGTTCCATCTACTATGTATTTTATATTATGTTCCTTTGCTACCTCTTTTATTTTAGAAAATATATATTTTTTACAATGGTAACATCTATCAACACCATTTTCTTTAAATTCTTTTAAATCAAAGTTTTCTATATTTAATATAATATGTTTAACACCAAAATTTTGAGTATATTGTTTAGCTTCTTCAATTTCTCTACTTGAATGCATCATCGCATGAATAGTTACAGCTATAACATTTTCCCCTAATGTATCTTTTGCCACCTTAAGTAAGAAATTACTATCTACTCCTCCAGAATAAGCGACTACAATACTACCTAATTCAATTAATTTTTCTTTTAATTTATCTAATTTTTCTTTTTCTTTCACAAAACCTACCTCCATATATAAGAAAAATATGAACTATAAAACTACATATTATTTTTTACATTCTTAATGATTATAACATATAGAGTATTTATTTTATAAATTAGAATTATCTTTAAATACATTAATTATAATACCAAAGTATTTTTTTAATCTCTACAATTTAAACATATTACTGTACTACACTGTATATAAAAACATAGTGTAACATAGTAATATGTTTAAAAGCCATGAAATGGAAATGGCTCATCCTCATGGCTAAATTCACGAGTTTATTTTAACATAATCATTTTCTATCAATACAATTGTAAACTACAAAAAAAGACACTATCATATAAATTTTCTAAAATCTTAAAATTAATACTTATAGCTTACATACATTTGTATCAATCCCACCAAAAAACCCATATTGTGGAGCGTTGTAATACGTCTTTAAGAGCTTTTAATGTTTCATATCCCTGTACAATAATATCTTCACAATATAATACTAATTCAATACATAAGTCATCAAAGGCTTTACTATCTTCAATTAGATTTTTTGCAGAATATTGAACTGTATCACATCCAATTGCAATTGGAAAGACTCCATATTTTTCATACCAATATTTTGCAATAGCTATATGTTCTTCATCACTAGGACAATCATTAAATCCACCAATAGGTATATATGCAAATACTTCATATGGTTTAATTGTTGGAACTTTGGCTATGTAAACTTTGTTATATTCATGAAATATATCTATATTCATAATTGGTCTAAAGTGCTTATAATCATAAAAAGTATCTTCTGAACCCATTAACTCTTTTAGCAAATCTGAAATCTCACACTTTCTAAAATCAAAAAATTTGTTTACATCAATTTCATTGTACTTTTTTAAGCAATAGTCTCTGTAATTTTCAAGAGAACCATACTCTTTAGTAATCATATCGATATTTTCTCTTAGTAGTCCTACTTTTTCATCAATAACTATAATTGGTGTTTATTCTTTTTCTTTTCCATCTTCTAACATCTTTTCAAATAAATCATCAATATCAATCTCATTGTTCACAGGAACACATTCAAAACCATATAAATCTTCAATACTCATCTTTATCTCCTATTCTTTTTAGATTTAATTCTTTTGAAAATTTTTTTGTCAGATTTTTTTAATAGCATTATTATTTGTAAAACTATAAATAGAGATGCAATTTACAAAATATACTTATATAAAACAAAATTTCGTTCTATTTTTTGTATAAATAATATATTTTTTATGTCACTTCCCTCATATAAATATAATAGCATAAAACAAATGTTCATGGTTAATAATAAGTAATTTTGTAATAATTCGTTGTAATATTATACTACTTTAAATAAAATAAATGACATTATTTGTAATAAGAAGTAATATGTTTATCGATATAAAATTTCTTTGATTTGAATTTGCTAATTTATATATATCAAAATTAGATTTGATATATAAATTTATAGGTGTATTAATTAATAATTTTAATCAATACACCTACCTACTTTTAATCTTCTTTTATCAAAGTACTTTTCCATGCATCTTCTTTAAATCCTAGCAGTACATTTTTACCATCAAAAAGTAATGGCCTTTTAATAAGCATACCATCACTTACTAATATTTCTAAAAGTTTATCATCAGATTCAGACTTTACAACATCTTTAAGCCCCAGTTCTCTATATTTCATACCACTTGTATTAAAAAATTTCTTTATATCATATCCACTAGTCTTATAAATTAAATCTAATTCATCTTTACTAGGAGGATTTTGAACCATGTCTATATCTTCAAATTCTAAATCATTTTCCTTAAGCCAATTTTTTGCTTTTTTGACAGTAGAACATTTTGTATATCCATATAATTTAATCATTGTATTAAAAGTTCCTTTCTAATTTTTTATTGTTATACCCATAATTTTCATATTATAACTAATTTATATCACAATCATTCTAAGCTTTCAACATAAAAAATTACCATGTTTCAAAATAAAAATTTATTTACATTAAATACATAAATGCTCCTTTCATTATAGATTTAACATAATTTAAATATTCATTATTAGATTAAATTTTAGAATAATAAAAGGGCATAGTGTATTTGATTTTACTCGCCCTTATTTATCTTATAAAATTCTACCCTAATTGATATTTATAAAATCCTAAACAGTTTTTTCTTTTATTTGAACATTTTCTACTATACCATCTTTTATACTTATAATTTTATCTGCAACATTATTCGAGAAAACAACATCATGTGTAATTATTAGTATAGTCATACCTTTATCTTTAAGTCTGTTCATTATATTGACTACTCTTTGAATAGTATCAATATCAAGTGCAGAAGTAGGTTCATCAAAACAAAGAACTTTTGGCATTAATGCACATGACCTAGCTATTGCAACTCTCTGTTGCTGTCCTCCTGACAATTCAAATGGATATGAATTTAATTTATCTTCTAAATCAACTAATTTTAAAAGTTCTCTAGCCCTCTCCTCAGCCTCTTTTCTAGGAACTTTAAAAACATTAACTGGGGATTCAGTTATATTTTCAAGAACTGTCATATGAGGAAATAAATTAAAATTTTGAAAAACCATACCTATTTTTCCTCGTATTTTTGACATATCTTTCTTACTTTTTATTACCTCATTATCTATTATAATCTCTCCACTATCAAATTCTTCAAGACCATTTATACATCTCAATATTGTTGTCTTTCCTGCACCAGATTTGCCAAGTAAAACTCCAATCTGACCTTCTTCTAACTCAAAAGAAATATCTTTAAGTACTTTATTTTTTTTAAATGATTTATTTAAGTTTTTGATTTTCAACATATAAAAACCTCCTCCTATAATATTGTAACTTTATCTGTAATAAGAATATTTTTTTTCAAGTAATTCAAATCCCTTAGTAAGTATAGCTACAAATATAAGATATATTGCTCCTGCCTCAAATAGTGGTAATAAACTTGCTTCTCTATTCATTGCTATTTGAGATATTCTTAAAATATCATTTAATCCTAATATATATACTAAAGATGTATCTTTTACTAATGTGATTACTTCATTTGAAATAGGTGCTAGTATTCTTTTAAAAACTTGTGGAAAGATTATTCTCTTATACATAGTAAATTTATCAAATCCTAGTACTTTTGAAGCTTCGTATTGTCCTCTATCTATTGACTGTATTCCACCTCTAAATATTTCTGCAAAATATGCTGCATAATTTAAGAAGAAAGCTACTATTCCAGCTGTAAATCTGTCAAATACAATTCCTAAAAGAGGTAACCCATAAAATATGACTATCATTTGTAAAAGTAAAGGTGTACCTCTCATTATCAATATATAACATTGTGTAATACCACTTATTAATTTATTTTTTGATAATCTTAAAAATGCAACTCCAATCCCCAATGGAATTGATACTATCAATGTTATACAAAACATTGCTATAACTATCTCTAAACCTTGTAACATGCCTTTAGTGCCCCCTTCTTAACAGCTAACTTATCTTTTATTTAAACCACTTATCATAAATTTTGTCAAAAGTTCCATCTTTTTTCATTTCTTTTAATGTTTCATTTATTTTCTTACAAAGTTCTGGATTTTCTTTAGAAGTTGCTACAACATAATCTTCTAGCCCAAAATCTTCTTTTAATACTTTATATTTATCTTCACCTTTTTGTCCCATATAGTATCTAATTAAAACTTCATCACCAACAACTGCACTAGTTCTACCTATCTCTAAATCTCTAAGTGCTTTATCATAAGTATCATAAAGAACTGGTGCTCCACCTTTTAAGCTATTCATAAAAGCTTTATCTTTTTCCACTGCATCAAGTGCTGTTGAACCTTGTTGAGTTCCTACTTCTTTATCTTTTAAATCAGCTTTTGAATTTACCTTTGAATCACTTAGAGTAACTATTATCTGCTTATTTTGTAAATATGGTTCTGTATATGATACTATTTTCTTTCTTTCATCTGTTATAGAATATCCATTCCATAATACATCTACAGTTTTTGAATCATTTAGTTCGGTTTCCTTCATTGACCAATCTATAGGTTGGAACTTAACTTCCATTCCAAGTCTCTTAAATGTTTCTTTAGCTAAATCTACATCAAATCCTACTGTATCTCCCTTTTCATCCAAAAATCCCATTGGTACAAATGTATTATCAAATCCTACAACTACTTCTTTTTTAGATTCCTTTGAAGTATTCTTATCCTTTTCATTATCTGTATTTGAACAACCTACTATTCCACCTAATAAACCTAACATAATTGTAAATATTCCTAATTTTTTTAATATATTTTTCATAATATTCTCCCTTAATTTTTAAATTTTTAAATATTTTGATTATTTTCAAAAAATGTATCTGTTTGCAATATAATTCTCTGCGCGCTTAAAAAATTATATTAAAAAACTCCCGTCTCTAGCTTCTGCTAGAGGACGGGAGTTGACTCTCGTGGTTCCACCTCTGTTCATTAATGCCTCACGACACTAACCTCTTTAAGTACAATAAAATAATTATACTCTAGCACTATAACGGGTGCAAGGTTTCCGGAAAGCTCCTAATAAAGTATTTCTACTCTTTCAGAGTCCTGCTCAAAGATGTGTTCAAAGTAAAATCTATTGCTCCTCTCACCAATCGGAAACTCTCTGTTTAAGATTAATTACTTTTACTATTTCTTTTCTTAGCATTTAATGTTGTTTTGAATTGTTATTATGATATTGATTTTATAGTATAAGGTAATATCTGTCAATATATATTTTAAAATAAATATAAAAATCTAGCTCCAAGGTACAACTTCAACTTCACCATAACATCTTTCTACCAATCTATTGGAGTATTCTCCTCTGTAGCCCAAAATAAAAAGTAAAATAAGCTCAATATATCTCGTTCCTATTGAAATTATATTCCAAATATCTTCAACTTCTAACACAGCTCTATGAGTCTTTCTGCTTGGATGAACTATGCTATTTCTTAAATAAATAACTAAATCCACTCCATCATCAAACTTATTTTTTATTATATTATCGAATATATTTAATTCATGTTTCCCATATGGTATCTTACATATATCAAGTAACATCCTTATATTTCTGGATGCTAAATTACAATCAAAAGCTTCATCTGTAAGCACTTTATTTTGTTCTACTAGAATTACATATGACAAAGTTTCAAGTGCAATTTGTACAGATATTATGTTATTTTCCATAGTCACACTTCCAAGAGATTCTATATACCAATCAACAACACTCTTTATAGCAGAACCATAATAAAAGTCTTCTAACTTTTTACACATAAGACTTATATACTTTTCCATATTATGATAATTTGAAAGAGTATCCGACCATGTTGGCACATATTTAAAAGGAGATATTTGATTTTCATTCCATATTCTATAAACTTCATTACCACTTCTATACCCCTTGGCCAAACAAAATCCTACGTATCTTCCGCACATAAAGCTCAGAGCTGTTGATATTCTATCTAAAAGATTTATTGTATTATTTGTTCTAAAAATTCTACCATCTTTTCTTCTAACTCTACCTATGTGAGTTATTATTGCTCCAGATTTAGACTTTAACTCTGATTTCAATTCTTTTCTGTAATCATACCGTTTATCTATAGTTACAACATAATCATTTATATCAAATTCAATTCTACCTGCATATACTTTATCATTGTATTTAATAAGTTTTCCAGGTATTTTATCTAAGTTTATTATATTAAAATCTACATGTTCAACATAGGAATTTTTAGATTTTATACAGTCATCATTGATATAACCTTCTATACTAAAATCACTTAAAGTGTTTATTGTTATAGAAATAATTTTATAACCATGAACTTCAAGAATAGCATTATCATAATCCCAATCTAAATTATCATCTTTATTATCTATTTCTTCAATGCAACCTATCTCTGCTTTAAAATTTATAGATATTGGAGGTGTCATTTTATAATAAATTCTTCCATTACATCTATATTTTTTATCTAAATATATGCAAAACCTGCCTTTATAGATACTAATATCTTCATTGATACCACAGCTTAAATACTCCGATGTTATAGCATCATCAATTTCTTTCATTTTCATTCCCACCTTTAATTTTGTATAATAATATAGGGATTGTAGTTCTTTTTTATTTCGTAAAACTCAATCTATTGTATAGTTTAACATATTATTTTTATTACTTATGTACCTTAATAAGATTTCACATCTATGTTAATATATTTTATTGGTATAAATTTTCATAATTAATCTATCCATGAAAATTAGCACTGTTGTTTATTTGCTATCTTAGTTGTAAATGATTGTAACAAGCTAAACTTCAATTTTTATAGTCTACAATATGACTTAATATACGATCTATATTTATTTCAATTTTATTGTCAATATCTCATTGAGCATTTGCAGATATTAGCAATAATCCTCTTACTCGAATATATGAACTTTCATTATTAATCATTTCTAAGAATGAGTCAAAAAAATAATATGTAATATTTGATTTTAGGCTTTCATTTTCTAAAAATAAAAAAGTTTTATATGCTTCATTATGATTTTTTGAATATAATTTATTGATAAGTAAATCGAGATTTTCCAATTTTCTCATCTCCCTTATGACAGACTTCTATTTAAACAAAGTATAACATATTCAAAAACAGATATAAATAAACATCTATACTAAATAATAAATATAAAATTATTCTAAAATTACTTTCTCTTTATTTCCAAACAGTAAAACTAAAATTCCACAAATTTATTGAGTACAGACTATAAAAATAAGCTATCAAATAATTTATACTTGATAGCTTATTATTTTTATAATTATTTTTATAATTCTTTTTTTAAAGTTTCTTTTAAACTATCATATGCGAAATCCATTATTTCTCTACATGCAACTAAATCTTTTTTTAAATCTATGCATAACTCTGAACCATATTCTTTTCTCACTGTTGTTGTTAAATCTTTAGCATATACTTTAGCTTTAGTACTTTCATCTTCATGGTTTCTACCTTTTACATATCCAATTATTATATTTGATGCATTTACTGCACCACATAAGCTAGCAACCCCACATCCTGAACCTAGTCCACTTCCTAAGCAAACTGGTATATCTGCATTAAATTCCTCATTATATGCTTTTATAACTGATTCCGCACAATTAAACCCTTTTTCATGATATTTTGATGCTATAACTTTATTACACATTAAGATTCCCCCTCATCTTTGTAAATTAAAATAAATTTTTTGACATTTTTCTAAAAAAAATTTCTTTTTAAGATTATTATATCAAATACTAACAATAAAAACACTTTTTTCTAAATTAACTATGTCTTTCTAAATTTAATAGTATCTCTTTCAAATCGGAATGATTTCCCATATACCCACCAATATTGTTTTTGCCAACTACTCTGTGACAAGGTATTATTATTGGAATTCTATTACTTTTACTTGCTTGTCCTATCGCTCTTACAGATTTTGGGTTGTTTATATTTTTTGCTATATCTGAATAATATAATGTTTCTCCATATGGTATTTTTAACATTTCCCTATAAACCGATTTTTGGAATTCAGTTCCCTCAATTCGAATATTTAAATCAAACACTTTTCTTTTTCCATTAAAATAATCATCTATCTGACTTATTGCTTCTTTTAAATCTTCTTTGCTTCTCTTTATATCAATTCCTTTTTTGATATATTCGTCTTTTAATTTATTAAACTTTTCATCTCCTATATCTACACTTACTATAAAACCTTCTTCGCTTAATATATACAAATTTCCTATTTTTGATTGATAAACATCATATACTAAATTCATATAAATCCCTCCTTTATACTAGTATACATATAATTTTTTGACTAATAAAGAGTTACCCTAAAAAATAGGATAACTCTTCTTTTACAATTATTTAATATATACTATTTTTTTACTTAATAGCGTTTAATATATCAAAATATCAATTTTATATATTTTTAAAAGCTTTAGAAAGCATAAGTTTTATCCTGTTAAGCTGATTTACCTCACTTGCAGAAGGGTCATAATCAATAGGTATTATATTTGCATTTTTATACAATCGCTTTAATTCTTTTATAGACCCCTTGCCAATTATATGATTAGGTAAACATCCAAAAGGTTGCATACAAATAATATTTTCTACGCCTTCATTTAATAACTCAACCATCTCACCTGTTAGAAGCCAACCTTCTCCAGTTTGATTTCCTAATGAGACTACTGGTTCTGTATTTTTTGCAACATTCTTTATGTCACCTGGAGCGTAAAATCTCTCACTCTTGTCAAGTGCTTTTTTATACACTTTTTGGTATATACTAGTTATATATATAAATGCTTCTCCTATCATTCTGCTTTTTCTACTTCCCTCTAAATGAGTTTGTTTATAAATAGTATTAAAGGCACAACTTAAGAAGAAATTTGTAAGGTCTGGAACGACTGCTTCAGCACCTTCTCGCTCTAATATCTCCACTAGATTATTATTTGCAATCGGATGGAATTTCACCAAGATTTCTCCTACCAAACCTACCTTTGGTTTTTTTACATCGAGTATCTCTAAGTTATCAAATTCCTTTACTATATCTTTTATGTTTTTAGTAAATACAGAAATCTTTGCTTTGACAAGAGAAGATTTGCATATATCAACCCATTTTTCATATAGAGCATTTGTACTTCCAGGAACTTTTTCATATGGTCTTACCCTATAGAGTACTTTCATTAATAAATCACCATATACAACAGACATAAAAAGTCTATTGATTAATTTTAGTGATATATTATCCATTATTCCACTATCTTCTATTCCATTTACACTAAGTGCAATGACAGGAACATTTTTAAATCCAGCATCATACATAGCTTTTCTTAAAAATCCAATATAATTTGTAGCTCTACAACCTCCACCAGTCTGAGTTATAGTAACAGATGTATTATTTAAATCATATTTACCAGATTTTAATGCTGTTATTAACTGACCTACAACTATTATAGCTGGATAACATGCATCATTATTTACATATCTTAATCCTTCTTCAATTACACTACTATCTGTATCTTTTAGAATCTCTATATTATATCCACTTAAATTCACAGCTTTTTCAAGAAATTGAAAATGTATTGGGGACATTTGTGGCGCTAATATAGTATGTTTGTTCGTTATTTGATTGTTTTTAGAATACTGTATCCTATTTGCCTTTATATTTTTTACATCTATGTTTTTGCTTTCTCTCTCAAACATAGCTGCTTTTAAAGACCTCATCCTTATTTTAGCAGCTCCTAAATTGTTGCCTTCATCAATCTTTATGATAGTATATATCTTTGATTTTTCATTAAGTATTTCTTGAACCTGATCTGTGGTTACTGCATCTAGTCCACAACCAAATGAATTAAGTTGAACTAATTCCAAATAGTTTTTGTCTCTTACAAAGCTAGCTGCTTTATACAATCTTGAATGATATACCCATTGGTCTACAACTCTAAGTGGTCTTTGTATATTAGCTAAATGACATATGGAGTCTTCAGTAAGCACCGCCATATCTAATGAATTTATAAGCTCTGGCATTCCATGATTTATTTCTGGGTCTATATGATATGGTCTCCCACATAGCACAATTCCCTTCATGTTTCTTTCTTTTATTTCTTTAAGTGCTCTTTCACCTGCAGCTTGCATCTCCATTTTAAATGAATTTTGTTCATCAGTAGCTTTATCAACTGCATGATTAATTTCTTCTTTGGTTATCTTTATACCAGAAAAACTTCTCAATAACTCCTCATATAGTCTCTTTTTCAGTTTTTCCTTATCATTTAGACTTATAAATGGATTTATGTAGTTTATGTTCTTATCTCTTATATTTTCTACATTGTTTTTTATTACTTCAGAATATGATATTACAACAGGACAATTATAATAATTATCTGCACTTGAATCCTCTTTATTTTCATTTGTCACACTTGGATAAAATATGTTTTTTATTCCTTTTTCAATTAAATTTTCTATATGTCCATGAACTAACTTTCCAGGATAACAAACTGTTTCAGAAGCAATACTAGTTATACCAGTTTCATATAAGCGTTTTGATGACCTATCTGAAAGTACAACTCTAAATCCAATATCATTGAAGAAAGTAAACCAAAATGGATAATCCTCATACATATTTAATACTCTTGGTATACCTATTTCTCCATTTTTTGCCTTTTCTTTTTCCAATGGTTTATATCTAAAAATTCTATCATATTTGTACTTAAATAGATTTATTGGTTTTTTCTTTTCTAGTCCTATTTTTTTATCACCATAAATAGCTTCACCCTTCTCACATCTATTTCCTGAAATAAAAATTTCATTATCAGAAAACTTATTTATGGTAAGAAGACAATGATTTGAGCATCCTTTACATCTAGTTACACTTGCTTCTAATTTTATATTATTCAATTCTTCCTTAGATAATAGAGATGTTTGATATCCACTTTCATATTTTTCTTTTGCTATAAGTGCTGCACCAAAAGCTCCCATAATTCCTGAAATATTAGGTCTAATCACATTTTTTCCAATTAGTTTTTCAAAGCTTCTAAGTACTAAATCATTATAAAATGTTCCACCTTGTACAACAATATTATTACCAATCTCATTTAAATCTCTAATTTTTATTACTTTGAATAAAGCATTTTTTATTACAGAATAAGAAAGTCCTGCTGATATATCTCCAACACTTGCACCTTCTTTTTGAGCTTGTTTTACTCTAGAATTCATAAATACAGTACATCTTGAACCTAAATCTACAGGGCTTTGAGAATAAATTCCTTCATGTGCAAATTCTTCTATTGCCATAGATAGAGAACTTGCAAATGTCTCTAAGAATGAGCCACAACCTGAAGAACAAGCCTCATTCAATATTATATTGTCAATTACTCCATCTTTTATTTTTAAGCACTTCATATCTTGACCACCAATATCAAGTATAAAATCCACATCTTTATTAAAAAATTTAGCAGCTTTATAATGTGCTATAGTCTCTATTTCCCCATTATCGATTTTAAGTGCTTTCTTAATAAGACCTTCTCCATATCCAGTTACAGTTGAACTCAATATTTTAATGTTTTTTGGCAATATATTATATATTTCATTTATAACCTTGATAGTTGTTTTTAATGGATTTCCTTCATTACTATTATAATAAGAATATACAAGTCTTCCATCTTCATCAATAAGTGCTGCTTTAGTTGTAGTTGAACCTGCATCAATTCCTAAATAACAATTACTTTTGATTGAATTTATATCTACATGATTTATTTTTTCTTGTTCATGTCTTTTTGAAAATTCTTCATATTCACTTTTATCTCTAAATAAAGGCTCTAGTAAATTTACTTCTCCATCTTCAATATTCTTTATACTATCCAGTTTTTTTATTAAAGATTCTAGTTCTATACTATCTTCATCCATTGATAATAGTCCTGCTCCAATAGCAATATATAATTGTGCATCTTCTGGGAAAATTATATTTTCATCTTTTAAATCCAATACTTTTTTAAATGCTTCTCTAAGCTCAGATAAAAAGTACAATGGACCACCTAAAAATGCAACATTGCCTTCTATTTTTCTTCCACAAGAAAGAACACTTACAGTTTGTACAACAACTGCATTGAAGATACTCATTGCTATATCAGTCTGCTTAGCCCCATCATTTATAAGAGGTTGAATATCCGTTTTAGCAAAAACGCCACACCTTGAAGCTATTGGATATATAACATTATAGCCTTTGGCAAGTTCATTTAATCCACTGGCATCTGTCTTTAAAAGTGATGCCATCTGGTCTATAAATGATCCTGTGCCACCTGCACATATCCCATTCATTCTTTGGTCTATTCCTCCACTTAGATATGTTATTTTTGCATCTTCACCTCCAAGTTCTATGACAACATCAGTTTCAGGATGGAAATACTCTATTGATTTTGTACTAGATATAACTTCCTGAACAAATTTTATTCCCAGTTTTTTTGATATTCCAATTCCACCTGAACCAGTTATTATAATTGTAGTATTTATATTTCCCAACTTTTCATATATACCATTTAGTACTTCTTTAACTGATTTCTTCACATCAGAATAATGTCTTCTATATTCTTTATGAACTATATTATTACTATTATTAAGTACCACAACCTTCACCGTTGTAGAACCTACATCAATTCCTATATGAAATAATTCATCCATTGTACCCCCTCCATACTTATATGCTTTTTTAATTTTTGTAAGTTCTATGGCTTTATTTTAAGTAAGTTATTTTATAATCTTTATGATTAATATTTTTATTTTATGATTATTTTATTAATCAAAGCTTACTCTACTAGGTAATTCCTAATCCTAACCTCAATTTTTAAATAAGAACATATAGTTAGTGTACTAAATTTTGTCATAAATTTCTACAGATTTTTGTTACTTTTTACATAAATATAACTTAACTCTAATATCTACTTAATATTTATGTACTATGAATTATATTCAGTCATAAAAAAAGGTTGTTAGTGTGCAATTTCTTATTGCACATCAACAACCTTTTTTTGTATATTATTATTTACTTTATTTAATTATGTTTATTACATTTATCCTACAAGCATAAATATAAAGTGAGCTGCTGCCCCTGCACATAATCCGCCTATTGTATGAGAAAGAATGGCTTTACCTGCCAATTGTCTAGCATTTAATGCATCCATCATACCAATGTGTGTACTTAAATATCCACTCCAACACATACCCATAGCTGTAAATACTGCTATATCATTAGGAGTTATAGCTCCTGATTTTATAAATTCTGGAACTAAAGACATTGCTGCTCCAACAGCACCTAATGAAGTTATAGGGAATGCTATTGCTTCTGGTGATGTAAATCCAAATAATGGTTCTAATATAAATCCAAGTTTATCTCCAAGAACTGGAAGTAACTTTATACCTTCATATGCAGCTCCTGTATAAACCTCTTGGCCTGTAGCAGGGTCTGTAGATGGTCCAAAAGTTAATAACATTACTAATGTACATACTACTAGGACACCAGGGATTATAGCCATTCCCATGTCCACTCCCATTTTACCACCTTCAAGAATTGCATCCAGAGCCCTTTGGAATACATTTCCTTCTCTAATTTCTCTGAATTCAACTTTTTTCTCAAGTCTTCCTGTTGCTTTATCTTCCTCTGGATTGTATTTATAAAACTTCTTAGTAAATGTCAACATTATTCTAACACTTATAACACTACCTATAACTGCACCTAAATTACCAATTAATGCTGGAAGTACATATTCTGTACCTTGAGAAATCATAAATGTTGTTAAGATAAGCCCCATACCAAAAGCTGTTCCTAAGTTACATAATGCTGGAACTTGGTATTTTTTAAAATACTGTGTGAATGTTTTATCTTTAGCAAAAGGTATAATAGCTGGATTATCTGATAAATAAGTTGTTATAGCTCCTGCTATACTAGCACCAGGCAATCCATATAAAGGCTTCATAAACATAGCGAAAATTTTATTAATTAATGCTATTACTCCAAACTCTGAAAGTAGTGCGCTTAATGCACCTGCAAGAACTGCCATAGCCATAATTAAGAAAACTGTCTCTAGTAGTAAAGCATGTGCTGTACTCATTATTACTTTGAACATCATTCCTGCTCCCATAATACTACCAACATACCCAAAACCAACTACTAGTAATATTAGGAAAACGAAGGTTTCCATGCTTACTGCCTTAACCTGTCTCCTGTCTGTTAACTTCTCCATTTTGAATCATCCCTTCTTTTTCTTTTGTTATAAAGTTTAACAAAACCTTTTCTCTTTTTTAATTATACTTATAAATATTACTATTTGCAACTTTATTTGTCATTTTTTTATCATATTTAAAATAAAAATCAGTATTTTAATAATAAAAATTTTTCAGATTTATGCAAGTTTTCGACATCTTATCTTTCATTTTATAAAAAGTACGGTTCCTTACTAAATGTATACAGACTCCTCTAACGACCTAATATACAAATATAAGTTGTAACTTGTATCTTTTACAGGAAACAAAAAAGATTATGAAAAAATTTTTCCTTCAATATTTTTCATAATCTTTTTTTAGTTTTATAGAATTTTTTTCAAAATTTTTTAAAGTTATTCATTATTTTAATTTTTTAGCTATATATTTTACTAAATCAACAGTTCTTGAAGAATATCCCCATTCATTATCATACCATGAAACTACTTTAACCATATTGTCTTCTATAACCATTGTGGATAAAGCATCTATTATAGATGATCTTGAATCTCCTTTATAATCTATAGAAACAAGTGGCTTGTCGCAATATCCTAAAACTCCTTTTAATTCTCCTTCAGCAGCATCTTTTAACACAGAGTTCACTTGTTCAGATGTAACGTTTTCTTTAAGTTCACACACTAAATCAACAAGTGAAACTGTTGGTGTTGGCACTCTAAGCGAAAAACCATTTAATTTTCCTTCTAATTGTGGTAATACTCTTGACACAGCTTTTGCTGCTCCTGTAGTGGTAGGTATTATAGATTCAGCCGCCGCCCTTGCTCTTCTTAAGTCTTTATGGCTCTTATCTAATATTCTTTGATCGTTAGTATATGAATGTACTGTAGTCATTAACCCCTTTACTATACCAAATTTTTCGTCCAATACTTTGGCAAAAGGTGCTAGACAATTTGTAGTACAAGATGCGTTTGAAATTATATTGTGCTTTTCATTATCATATTTTTCCTCATTAACTCCGATAACTATAGTTATATCTTCATTTTTTCCTGGAGCTGTTATAATTACTTTTTTTGCTCCTGCTTTAATATGTTTTTCTGCCTTTTCTCTTTGTGTAAATAGACCTGTCGATTCTATTACTATATCAACTCCCAATTCTTTCCATGGCAATTCTTCTGGGTCATTATATCTTAATATTTTTATTTCTTTAGAATTTACTACTAGAGTTTCTTCATCTTTTGCTTCTACTTCACCTCTAAAAGTTCCATAGCATGAATCATATGTAAATAAATGTACCAAAGATTCTGTTGTTGCTCTTGCATTTATGGCTACAATTTCTATATTATCTCCTAATTCTTCTTGAGCTATTCTTAATACAGCTCTTCCTATTCTTCCAAATCCGTTCATTCCTACCTTAATTTTCATTATGAAATGTCTCCCTCCATTACTATGTTTTTACATGATTATTGTACACTAAACAAATCATTTGTTCAATACTTTTTCTTGATTAAATAATTAAATTCTATGTTTTTTTATTGTTAAAAGACAATTAGTGTATCATTTTTATCTCTATTTAGTGTATACTTTTTAGTATAAAGAGGCTGAAGCTATTTATTTTGCTCAATGTCCCTTGGGACATATTTTGCCATTTTTTTTAATTTTTAAACCATACTTATTCTTAAAAATACTATACCTCCCACACTCTCCTCTAATTCAAAATATATAAAACAAATAAATTATTATTTAGTTCCAAAAATATATGAATTTTTAAAATTTACTATAATTATTATTCATATATCAAAATATAAATTTTTATTAGCTTATTGTTAACTAATTTCTAGAAATGTAATTAATTGAAAACTTAAAAATATATTTTATAAATTATAAAAAGTACTTCCAGTATTTTGTTATTACCTTATACTGTTATAAAATGCATTGACTCAATCCATCATATCTTCCTTTTTATAGATAGCATCATTCTTCTAGATAAGATTTTTCATCAAGCACAAGCTCCTATTTTCAAGAGCATGTGTGCCAGCTTTTGAGGTGCATGCGTGTTTCAAGTAAAAATGTACATCGACTCATTTTTAGATACGAAAAAACAGTCAATCATAAATATTAACTGCTTTTAGGTACTGAATATTAAGTTATAGACAAACTGGAATTTATTTTGAAGGTCTTTCTTTCTCCTGAACCAAATAGCTTTCAAAAGTAGCCTTTACAACAGCATGATTTATTTTAGTTCCAGTAAACCATATAGCATACTCTTTCTCCTTTTGCATATTATCAAGAGAAATTGTGAATGTATCATTATCAATACTTTCATGCCATGTATTACTCCATAAAGTTTCGTCTGTTTTATTATCTTTTATTTCCACAAGATCACTCTCTCCGTCCATTTTAAAAGAAATCTCTGTGTTTAAAACATCTATATCATCAGATACACAAAATAAACGTGCATTAACAAATGGGTCTGAAATATCATAATTTTTATCTAATTCATTTCAATAGTTGTTTGTCCTGATTCTTTGTTGCTTGAATTATTATATTTACTTTCATTGCTTTTTTTTGCAAACTGTCAAGCTAACTACACTGATAATGCTAATTAAAAGAATAACTAATTTTTTCATAGGCTTATCTCCTTTACAACTTGTAATTTTTAGCCCTATAAGCTAGAATATTAAACTAATCTACTATTTTGCTTGTATTTTACATCAAATTTTTCAATTATTTAAACGTATACATTTTATCATTTTTATTACAGGTATGTTAAATAGTTTTGGTATTTCAGTTGTTATAGCATCTGGAATTGGTTTGATTTATTTAAAGATACAGGGAATTATAATTTACTGTATAAAAAAAGAGATTATAATTTCTACAAGTAAAATAAATCTCAACAGTTTACTTCTCTACATAATCTCTTTTCTATATAGTTATTCAAATAATTTACTTCCTAAGCTTACAAACATCTGTAAAATCAAAAATGCTTTTGTGTCTATCTTATGATTACTCTGTAGAATCTCCTTTGCTTCTTCTTGTGAAACTAAAAGAGCTTCAATTTCTTCATCCGGCTCTAAAAATTCATCTGTTATATCACCATCACATTTACAATAAACAAAAGCAACAGATTCATCACTCATTCCAGGAGATAAATATACCTTATCACTACTCTTATTTTTTTGAATTTCTAAAATAGTAAGTCCTGTTTCTTCTCTAAGTTCTCTTTCAACAGAAATAGCTATAGATTCTCCTTCATCAACAAGACCTGCTGGTAATTCATATATATAATCATTGATAGGTACTCTAAATTGTCTTATTAAAACTAATTTTTCACTGCTTTTATGAAGTCCAACTATTACAACTGCATCTACACTATCTTCTTCATTCTTCAAATAGATGTTTTCTAATTGTTCACTACTTTTTCTTGATGCTACCATCCAAACCTTATCTTCATCTAATTTGTTTTTATACTCAATTTCAAAAAGTCCTATAAACTTATTTTCAATCATTGGTTTTACATTCTTTATTACAGTTTTTTTCAAATTTACTACGACCTTTCTTTTTTTAATACCATTAATTAGATATAATATCTTAACAAATATTCAACTTATATTATTATATTTCCATCTCTGGGTTATCTTTATCCACAAAACCTACTTTAATTTCGCAATCAAAGATTTCCTTCAATAATTTTGCTAGTTCTTCTCTTGCACTCATTACCTTATCTAAGTTAGCATCAGTGAAACCATCTATAGGAAAAAATATATTTTTTGAACTATTAGTGATTTTTCCTTCTTCCCCTTGTCTCCATATCCACCTTCTAGTTTTTACCATATCGCCCACAGAATAAATTAATTCTCCATCTTCCATCAACTCAACATCAGTTTCTCCAAATGGTACAAATTTGTCTCCTTGTTTTGAGAATCTAACATATACATCATCATTTCTAAAATCCATATCATGAGCACCCATTGGAAGTAAATATTTTAAAGAAATAGAGTTTCCTAAATCTACGATAGGATTTATATGAGGAAGTTTCTTATTCTTAGCAACTCTTGTTGTCATTGCTTCTATCGAACTCATAAATTTATTTGGGTTCATTCCTAAACTTCTAAATGCCTCTCTATATGGTATAATTTCTTCCGATTCCTTTACTTTTTTATCTTTAAAGTAATCTTCTACTCTATCTATACTTATATCTAAAAGATTGCTTATTCTTTCAATTTCTTTAGTGTTATCTATTCCTTTTGCTACTACTACACCAAAGCATACATTTTCTAATTTATCAAATACTTCTTTTTCTACTATAAATTTCATTTTGTCTTATCCTCCTGTTATTTTACATTATTTTCTAAGTAAATTTTATCACTTTGTGTCTTATAAATATACCCCCTATTTAGGAATTGTTTAATTTTTTTTAATTTTCCAATTAATGTTATATTGATTCTCATCAAATATTTTATATGTAATAATTACAAATTTAACTTTCAAAAACAAATGTCTTGATTTATAATGTATAATATATTTTTTATGGAGGTAATATTGTGAAAAATTTTATTTTAATATATTTTATAATTATTAATTTTATTGCTTTCTTTTTAATGTGCATAGATAAAAAAAGAGCGATTAAAAATGAATGGAGAATAAAGGAAGCTACCCTTATT
Source organism: Clostridioides sp. ZZV14-6345 (assembly GCF_020657775.1). Lineage (NCBI taxonomy): Bacteria > Bacillati > Bacillota > Clostridia > Peptostreptococcales > Peptostreptococcaceae > Clostridioides > Clostridioides sp. ZZV14-6345. Next base: position 26,715 of record NZ_JAGWCX010000049.1, read on the forward strand.
TCTATAGCAGTAGTTGGAGGTAGTATAGGTTCTATAATTGGAATGTATTCTTTTAGACATAAAACTAAACATATTAAATTTACATTTGGGATACCTTTTATAATATTTCTACAATTATTACTAGTGTATCTTTATATTTTAAATTGATTTAAAATATAAAATTTTGTTTTTTCAATAAATTAAGGTGTATAAAATATTTTATTTTATACACCTTTTTCTAGCAATTCATAAAAAACACTAAATTAAATTAATGACCTTTATGCTTGGATTTTCTCTTTTCTTGTTTCAAATTAAAAAGTCTTTCTTTTTCTTCTTCTTTTCTATTTTTAGCTAGATTTTTTTTATCCTGTTTTCTTTCTTCATATTGAAGCTTAATAGCATTTTGAGCTTTAGTTCCTACAGTTTCTTGTTCTTTTTTTATTTTTCTCTGCATTCTTTTGTATCCAATCTTGTCTTTGGTTACATTCTTTTCTAACTTAATACTACCAAAATCTAATGAGAAAAATCTTTCAAGTATAAATTCATATACTTCTACTTCTTTAGGCTCTGCTCCAAAGACTACTTTACATGCTTCATATTTTTTGCCATCTTGTCTTTCAAATACTCCTATCCAAAATGGTTCTTCAAATAAGACTGTCAAATTTCCACTAATTTTGTCCATTGCTAGTTCCTCCTATTTAGTTACTTTCTAAAGAATGGACAACCAAGGAGGCAGGTTACTGACAGCAATTACTGCGTCTGGACTACCAACCAGACTGTGTTTTTATCTTTATAAATTAAATACTATATTTTTTAATGATACTTGTCAATATTAGTATCAACTTATATTATATTACTTTAAATTCTTTCATTCTGCTTTATTATAAATAACTCTAATATAAATTAATTATTTTCATAGTAAATTAAATTGTAAATTAGTTATTACATTTCTCTAAATGTCAATCTTTATTGTTCCCTGCATAAATAAAACTGCTTCACCAGAAATTTTTACAGTATTATCCTTCAATAATTCACACTGAATTATACCACCACGATTAGAAAGTTGTGCTGCTATCATTTTACATTTTCCCAACTTTTCAGACCAATATGGAATAAGATTACAATGTGATGAACCAGTAACAGGGTCTTCTGAATCCAATTCTGGACAAAAATATCTTGAAACAAAATCTGTATTACTTCCTTTTGCTGTAATTATTATACCTAACCAATCTGTCAATTTACGCAACTATGCATAATTAGGTTTATAATTTATAACTTCCTGTTCACTATTTAGTAATAAGACTAAATCTCTTAAAGAATAAACGGCACTTGGTATACAACCTATCAAATTAGTTTGTTGTGGTGATAGTTCTATTTCAGTAGGCATTATTTCTGGAAATATCATTTCATATAGATTTCCATTTCGTGTAACCTCAAGATTTCCATTTTGAGTAAGAAAATCTATCTTTTGAACATTAATATCAATAAAATTTGATATTACATAAGCTGCTGCTAAAGTTGCGTGACCACATAAATCAATTTCTGCTTTAGGTGTGAACCATCGTAATTCATAATTTCCTTCATTTTTTACTATAAATGCCGTTTCTGGTAAATTGTTTTCTTCAGCTATTTTCTGCATTAACTCCAAAGGTAATCTTCTTTCAAGAACACAAACTCCAGCAGGATTTCCTTCAAATAATTTAGTTGCAAATGAATCACTATGTAGCATTCCATTCTTTTACCGCTCTTTCTAATATAGAGTATATACCATATACATTTAGTAAAATTTAAAATTTCTTACATGTATTTCTCGATATTACTCTGTTCAACAACCTTTTTACCTAATAATGTAATTGCTTGTTTCGTACAATTATCTACACAACGATAACACATTGTACATTGACCATTTGAAACAATCATATCATTTTTAATTACTAAATTCTTCATTGGACATAAATCAATACATTTACCACATACAACACACTCCTCAGCATTGATTTTTAGTTTGTCTGTATACACATTTGTTTTATTGATAAAGTATAATCTTTGTCCAAACAACCCTACAATATGACTCAAAAAACCTAATCCTTCTTTTGGTGGAACCCCATATTTCAATTTTTTGGCGGCCTCAGTTATTTTCTTTTCTGCTTTTATTACCAGCTTTCTATTATACTCCAAAGAATGTTTTAGTATCTTTTCATCTCCTATACTATCTGGCATCCTTACATGTAATCCACCAATAGTTGTAGCACCATATTTTTTTAACGTTCTAGATAACATACCAGAACCATCCCCACTGAACAGAGCCATAGTTGCAATAATAAAAATACGTTTACCATTCCATAAGGTTGAATGCTTGATTATAAAATCTTTCAATATTTTAGGTACATTACTATATTGTACAGGATAGCCGAAAATAATATCCTCATGATTGTGGATGTTTTGTAAAAGTTCACTATTTTCAATAGAATAATAGTTTGCTATTATATCACATTTTTGTAAAAATTTTTCTACACAATATCTTGAATTTCCAGTTCCACTAAAATATATTCCTATCATAGTATTTCTCCTAATAATTAAAATTATATAGCTCTATTCTTAAAATTTTGACTTTTTTATTATCTAAATTAAGTAATTTATTTAAATAATATAAATATAATTCAACAACTTACCTAATCAATTTATTAGCCGATTATCTAATTCTTTTCTTTACTATTTTAAAATAGATTATAATAATATTAGTAATCTATATTTCCTTAAACATATGTTTTTTCTCTAAAACAAAATTATTAATAGCAATTCCATCATATAACCTGATTATAAATTTAGTAAGTTCATCACATCTTATACCCTTATTTCTCAATTGACAAGTTCCCTAAAAAAGATTTAAAAATTTAACTCTATAATAAAAAACTTTTGATTGCCTAATATCTATAAGTAAGGGGCTGTCGCAGGAGCAAATTAAATTTGTTCTGTGAGAGCTCTTTTTTACTTACCTTAATAGGTATATTTTTAATTATTTTATATAAAGTTTATGTTGTAAGTAAAATTATGCATGACAAATAAAGGTATGAAAATACCATTTTTTCAGATAATATTTGATTGTAAATAATAATTTTAGAATACTTTTTTTAAATGATGAAGATATATTCCACGTTTATTTTTTACTATTTTAT
>NZ_JAGWCX010000050.1:0-29749 GCF_020657775.1 Clostridioides sp. ZZV14-6345
CACAAGTGTGCGTAGCTATTTTTTAATCAATTTAAGAAATTCAATTTGCCTCGACACAAGCATACTTAGCCCTCCCTACCTATGTTTATATATTTCTATGTTTATATTAAGTACTATTTTAACATATTTACTAACTATGTAAAATTACTAAGATACTTCTGTATCATAAAAGAATTTATGATACACCTTACTAAATTGATATAATAGATAATATAATTTCAAAATAAAAATTAAGGATATTTAGAAGTAGTTAACTGATTCTAAATATCCTTATTGTTATTCTATATACTTGTTGTTATTCCATTAATTATTTTTACTATTATTTATAATTTAAGCACCAAGTAATTCAACTTCACTATTTTCACTTCTTATAGTAGGCTTTGTTACCCCTATAATCAATGCTGTTATTACTGTACCAACTAATATACAAGCTATATATGCAACTGGTGCACTACATGCAAATGGTATTACAAATATTCCCCCATGTGGTGCCATTAAAGTTATATCTAAACTCATACATATTGCCCCACCTATACAAGAACCAATTATATTTGCTGGAATCATTCTTAATGGGTCTGCAGCTGCAAACGGTATCGCTCCTTCTGTTATGAAAGATGCCCCCATTATAGCAGTTGGTAGGGATGATTTTCTTTCTTCTTTAGTAAACTTATTTTTGAATATTAACATAGCTAATGATATTGCTAATGGAGGTACCATTCCACCTACCATTAACGCTGCTGATGGTTCAAATATATTGCTTGAAAACATCGCTAATCCAAATGCTGAAGCCGTTTTATTAATAGGTCCTCCCATATCTGATGCCATCATTCCTGCTAATATTGCACCTAATAATACTTTATTACTTCCAGACATACTTTGTAACCAAGACTGTAAAGCTTCATTTAACCATGATGCTGGCGTATTAACTACAAAGAATATTATAGCTCCACTCGTAAATGCAATCAACAGTGGACATATTAATACAGCATTTACTCCCTTTAATACATCTGGTAAATTTTCTGTTATCTTCATTACTCCTAAAGCTATATATCCTGTTGCAAATCCAGCTACCATACCACCTATAAACCCTGAGCCTCCAATAACTGCCATAAAACCAGCTATCATAGCAGGAGCAAAACCTTGTCTTCCTGCTATTGATTTAGCTATAAAACCAGCAAGTATCGGTATAAATAACTTAAATGCTGAATCGCCTCCAAGTTGTCCAAAGAATCCAGCTATAGGGTTGTATGTTTCATGAGTTGGGTCTGATGCAAATATACCAAACATAAACGCTATGGCTATACCAATCCCACCTATTACTACAAATGGAATCATTTCAGATACACCACTCATTAAGTGTTTATAAACACCTTTTTTCTCTGACCCTTGAAGTATTTCTTTTGAATCTTCTAAAGTTTTTCCACCTGGTTTAATTTCTTTAGCCATTCCATTTTCAGCGTTTATAATTAAATTTTTAGCTAATGAAACATTCTTAGCATCTACTACTTTCTTTTGTAATACTTTTTTTCCTATAAATCTACTCATTTGAACTTCTTTATCACAAGCTATTATTACATATTCAGCTCTTTTTATATCTTCTTTAGTCAATTTATTTTCTACACCTATAGCTCCATGAGTTTCTATTTTAACTTCATATCCAAGTTCTTGCCCTGCTTCCTCTAATGCTTTCTTTGCCATAAAAGTATGAGCTATCCCTGTTGGACATCCTGTTATTCCAACTATAAGACCTTTATTTTGATTATCACTTGAATCTCCTGATTCTACAGCTTTATTATTAAATATATTTAATATTTCATATGGAGTTTCTGCACTTAGTAGGTGCTTAAGAAGATTTTCGTCCATTAGATATGTAGCTAGTTTAGATATAATCTTAAGATGCTCATCTAAACCTGATTCTGGAACTGCTATCATAAAAAATGACCTAATTTTTTGACCATCATTATCCGTAATTTCCTTATCAGTTCTTAAATACATCATTACAGGTTGCTTTACTGAACTTGACTTGGCATGAGGGATAACAATTAAATTCCCCATGTTAGTTGATGATTCTTTTTCACGTTTATTAATATCAACTATAAACTTTTCTTTATCATTTATATAATTTCCTTGATACAGATGATTTGCCATATAATCAATCACTTCTTTTTTAGTTTGTAATTGCTTATCTAGTATAATACAATCACTTCGTAATATTTGACCTATCATAAATTCTCCCCTCCTTTTTATTTGTTTCCTCATAACTAATTCTTATTTTTGTAAAAGCATTTTAATTTATCTATATCATTGAATAAATTCATTTTAAACTCTATAACTTCTCTTGCAGCCTCTATACATGGTGGATATATAGTATCTGGCTCATATAAACTTGGATTTTGTTCCAATAGTTCTCTGCACTTCTTATAATATGCTGACTTAACATCACTTGAAATATTTATTTTACAAACTCCTAGTTTAACTGCTTGTGCTATCTCTTCATCTGGATTTGATGACCCCCCATGAAGAACTAAAGGTATATCTACTACTTCTCGTATTTCTTTTAATAAATCTAATTTAAGTTCTGGTTTAAACCCTTTTGGATATATACCATGTGCTGTACCAATTGCAATAGCTAGTGTATCTACTCCTGTTTTTTCAACAAAATCCCTAGCTAATTTTGAATCTGTATATATTATTTCATCAGAACCACCTTCTCCTGTTGTTCCTATTGTTCCAAGTTCTCCCTCTACAGATACATTTAATCCTTTTGCTATTTCTACTACTTCCCTAGATATAGCTACATTTTCTTCATACGGTAAATGTGACCCATCAATCATTACTGATGTAAATCCACATCTTATTGCTCTTAATATTTGTTCTTTATTTTCCCCATGATCTAAGTGTATTACCATAGGTACCTTGCTCTTATTTGCTTCTTCTATACAACTAGCTACAAAGCTATCTCCTAGGAAACTTAGCTCATTTGGGTGTATTGCAAGTATTACTGGTACATTTTTTTCGTTAGCACTCTGTACTACTGCTTTAAGTATTTGCCCACTTCCTATATTAAATGCTGGTACAGCAAATTGATTTTCTTGTGCTACTTTTAGCATTTCCTTCATATTTATTAACATATTGTACCTCCCGATATTTTAAATTTTAGGTTGAGTTTGCTTCTTATTAATTTTGTTGTTGTTTATATTTAAATAATATCAGGTTAATAAAGTTCAGAAAATAACAATCGTTTTCCTTATTGAAAAGGAACTTTTATTATACACTTTGAGTTCCTTTTCACTAAATAATTTTTAGAAGTCTGTATCATCGTTAATTATACCTCTCATGTACAACTTCTCTTTTTAAGCATTTTAATTTAATATACTTTAGCTTTCCTAGATTTTTATAGTAAGCAATTAAGGTACTTTAACTATAAATTTAAAGATACTCATACCATAGTTAGTGCTATATTTGAATCAAAAAAATTAAAAAGATATTAGCTATTTAGCCAATATCTTTTTGTAGATTTCAATGGTAGAGATGATTTATAGGAATCATACTCACTATTATCTAATTTTGTACTTCCATAAACTTGACATAAAACACCAAAAATAACACCCATCGAGTTTATCTCTAAGGAATAAAATGACTTGGTTTTCTAAACACCAATTTATAAATTAGCCTTTGTTATTTTATGTAAATCTTTTTCTATCTAATTTAAAAATTATTCCTAATGCTACATAGCATATACCAATTACTAATACACCATAAGCCATAGATACTCCTATCTTAAATTCTTGCATATTAGTTACAATAGAAATTGAAATAGGTCTATTATAAACACCATAAAGTAAGGCTGACATTGTATATTCTCCAATTGTACGAATAAATACTAATATAGCTCCTGAAATTATTCCTGGCATCATATTTGGTACTATTACATTATAAAAGGTTTTTACCCTTCCAGCACCTAAACTCCTTGATGATTCTTCTAGTCCTAAATTTATTGACTTCATAGCAACCTCATTGGAGGAAAATAATAATGGCAAGGCATAAATTGTATATGCTATAGGTAAAATATAAAAACCACCTATTAAGGATTCATTAAAAGCAAATATACTTTTTTGATTAAATGTATTAATTAGGTTAACCGCAATGGCACTTGCAGGCATACTCCAAGGCAACATTATAATAAATTTTGCTAGTCGATTATATGTAGTATCCTTTTTAATTACTAAATACGATACTGGTACAGTGATTACCAATCCTGCTGCCACTGCCATTAAAGACATTTTCAAACTGTTTAATAGAGGCTGTAATACACGTGATTTTTGGAAAATCATCTGATAGTTTTCCAGTGTAAAGTCTCTAGGAAATATAGTTGTCATAATTGAATGTGTGCTTACAAAGGACAAATATACAATAGTAATTATAGGAAGCATAATCATAATAATTTGTATTTCAATAATAATCTTACATACAAATGTAAATAAGTCTTTTTTTCTATTATTAACTTTATAACTTTGAGATTTTAAGGATGGTACTACTCCATATTTTTTGCCATAATACTGTAATAAAATCATAAATAAAATCCCCATTAATAATAAAGTAATTACTTGAACTGAGGCTATATCCATGTGGTTATTAGCCTTAGACCTAACAATCTGAGTACTTAAAACTTTAAAACCACCACCTATAAGATTTGGAGCTGAGAAAGAACTAATCCCTGATGCAAAAGTTATAATAGTAGAAGTTATAACCGCAGGTGTAATAACAGGCCATATTACATCAAAAAATACTCTGAGCTTTGATGCTCCCATTCCTTTTGCAGCTTCAACTGTTGAGTAATCCACATATTTTAAGGCAACATATACATTTAAATAAAAATACACATACTGAGTATAAGCAACTACAAATAAAATTCCTTTTAATCCACTAAAATCATAAGGTTTTTTGATAAAGGGGAGTAAAATTTCTATAGATTTTGTAACTATCCCACTTTCTCCATAAATCTGAATACATGCAATTACCATAATTACTCCAGGAATCATCATTGGACTTAGTAGAAGAATATGTATGATTTTTTTGTGTTTATCACAAACAAATGTCATATATAAGGCAAGTGATATTCCCATAATTCCACATACGAGTACAGAACACAATCCCAAAATTATAGTATTACTTACTACCCTTAAATTATTAGTATTTGAAAAATATTCTTTGAAAACTTCAAAAGAATATCCACCTTTATCTTGGAATGCTTGTACAAAGGTGTTGCCTATTGGTACGATAATATATCCAATCAAAATCAAAAATAATATACTATATAAAATAATAGAAATAACACTTTTAGGTGTGAATTTACTATGGTTTATTTTTTTAATCATATTATTCACCTTGTAGCACACCTAAATATGCCCTATCCCCTACGTTTAATTTATTGCTATTATTCAGTCTATTAAGTTCAGTTACTTGATACTTTTTTCCATTATTTGATACTGTATATTCTAAAATTGCTCCTAAGAAATTCTTAGATTCTACTTTTACTTTTACAAAACCTCTTTGGTTGGTATTTTGCAATAATACCATTTCTTCAGGTCTTTTATAAATATAAGGCTTTGTCTCTTTTTCAATATTAAAATTAACATAATCTTCTTTTTCAATACAGTTTGAAGTACCTACAAAGTTTGCTACAAAATCATTCAATGGTTTTTTGTAAACTTCCATTGGCACACCAATTTGAAGAACTCTACCCTTATCCATTACAGCTATTCTATCAGAAATAGCTAAGGCTTCTTGTTGATCATGAGTAATAAATAAAGTAGTAATACCTATCTTTTGCTGTATATCTCTTATTTCTTCTCTCATCTTGATTCTTAAAGCTATATCTAGGTTAGACATTGGCTCATCTAATAAAAGCATAGTAGGCTCAGTCGCTAATGACCTTGCCACTGCCACTCTTTGTTGCTGTCCACCAGATAATTCATCAATCTTTTTTTTCCTAAAATCTTTCATTCCTGCCAGCTCTAAATAATTATCACATTTTTCCATTATAATTTTTTTAGACAGCTTTTTTATTTTCAATCCATAAGATACATTTTCTTCAACAGTCATATTTGGAAACAGTGCATAGTTTTGAAAAACAGTTCCCATATTTCTATTTTCTGGCTCTAGGTTGGTAATATTTTTATCACCAACATAAATACTTCCAGAAGAAGGTTTTATAAATCCACCAATTATTCTTAAAATAGTCGTTTTTCCACATCCAGAAGGACCTAATAAAGTAAAAAACTCTCCTTCTTTAATGGATATATTAACATCATGTAATACTTTTTCTTTTCCATAATAATGATTAATTTCTTTTAATTCTATATTCTTCATATCGTCTCCACAAATTATCTAATATTTATAAATCTCCAAATATACACATGATGAATCATCATAGATTTTAAATCTAGGAAACTCTATTGCCATTTCATCATCCTTTTCTAGTTCCCTAACTTTTCTATATATATAATCTATACCTTTAATCTCTGCTATTTTCATCATTTCATCTTTATCAAAAATCTTATATCTATCATATCCACATGAAAAACCATCACTAGCCATCATAATTTTCATTTTATATTCTATATCAATAAATCCACTTACACAATTATCAACAGCATCTTTAGAAAATTCCAAAGCCCAATACCCACCTACAGTATTTTTCTTAAGTCTATTTTCTATTATAATTGGCATTACCTCAGCTTTTTTCTCATTTAAAGTAAGATTTGTAGAGTCTTTGACCTCTTGCATAAAATCAAATACTTTTTTATCTCCTTGCTCACATAAATTGTACTTTTACTATAATTAAAAGTTTTGCATAATAAAAAATTCGCTTCATTTGAACGACTACGTCTACGAATCACTTCATATCGCCAACTACTTCTTTAGTTGCTCAAAAGCTATTTTATTTAATATTGGTGTATTAGTATCATTTGGTTGTATGAGTTATACAAAATTATGAGATACTATAGTTCCCTCATACGTAAAATAGCGAGGAAAATCCTCACTATTTTTGTATATAATATTAAATTATTTAATTAGGCTATTTTATAGTTTTATTGTTATCTATTATATCTGTTTCCCACTTTTCAATCCAGTTAGATTGATTTTTTCCAATTACAGACCAATCTACATCCATAGCTTTATATTCTTTTGACATCCACTTTGGTGAATCTTTAAGTGCAGAATCTAATGTTGGAATACGGTTAAAATCATTTGCAACCATAGCTTGAACCTTAGCACTTCCAACAAAATCTACGAATTTAGCTGCTGCATTTGGATGTGGTGCATTTTTTAGAGCTGCTACACAGTCTGTGATTACTACAGAACCACTCTCTGCATCTACAACTTCTAATGGCATATTATTTTTTTCTTTATTATCTATTATATCACTTAATACTGCAATAGATATTGCTGCTTCACCTTTACCTATTGCTGAATACATAACACTTCCGCTATTGTAGTAGTTCTTTATATTTTTATTTAAATCCTCAAGGTACTTCCAAGCTTCATCTTCACTCTTAGTAGTTGAGTAGTAATTGATTAAATTACTAACAGTAGAACGCATAGATGATGATAATGAGTCTCTAGTAACTATTAAGTCTTTATATTCTTCTTTTGTTAAATCGCTCCAATCTTTTGGTGCTTTATCAGCTGATAATAGTTTTGTGTTATAAAACATCATTACTGGTGTTTTTATAGTTCCATACCAATATCCGTCTGAATCTTTGTAAGGCTTGTCTAATTCATTGTTCCAGCTTGGTTCAGTCTTTTCATATAATCCTTCTTCTTTTAATTGCATGTATGTAGATGTATCTCCACCAAACATTATATCTGCTTGTGGATTATCTTTTTCACTTCTAACACGATCTGCTAGTTCACCTTTTAAATTTATGAATTCAACATTAACGCCTGTTTCCTTTGTAAATTCTTCAGAAATTGCTCCTAGCATATCCTCTCCATGTGTAGTATATACTACTAATGTATCCTCTAATTCATCACTTTTTGATGTGTTATCATTGCTACAAGCTACAAGTGATAATGACATTACTACAGATAATAAAATAGCTGCTATTTTTCTTTTCATATTGATTCCTCCCCTATATTCTCCATGTTCATTTTAAATGTTATTATTCTTGTAGTCAATGATTCAACAATAATCTATATAATTGTATTTTTCTATAATCACTAATTTTATTATTGTTTTTTTCTATGAGTATACTTATTTTTATACATATAATTTTTATATTCACATTAATCCATTTTCAATCTTGGTATTTTATTTCTTTAAAACATATTTTAAATATTAGTATTATCATTATTTACATGTATAAAAAATGACCTATGAATAGGTCACCTAAACTAATACTTATATGGTATATGAGATACTTTCTTAAATCACTTATTATTTTTTTATCTAGTCCACATTTAGTAAATAATGCATGTATGTATAGTTTCCATTTTAAGTCTTAATTAGAAATATGAACCACTGTGAAACTATACCTCCTCCTCACATCTAAACCTTAAATTTTTATCTATTATTTATTAATTGACTGTATATTCACTAATTTTTATCATTTACAATACTCTTCTTATCTTAAAAAGGATTATATTTCCCATTTTCTAAATGTACAATAGTCTCACGTCTTACCCCAACTAATTTAGCAAGTTCATTTTGCGTCATAAGAAGTTTTTCTCTATATTCTTTAATTTTTGTTTTCATTAATATTGCCACTTAGTTACATATCCCCCTTTTATCAAAATACATATACAACACTAATTTAGATAAAGACTGTATAAATAAAACTACAATAAGAATTATACCTGTATCCAAATTTGATATACTTATATTAATTGTATAAGACGTTGCAAAGAAAATAGCTATTATTACTATAGAATATATCATTATTGTTATTGCAATCTGGTATATAAACCATTATGACCTGTATCTGAAATTATAGGTAATCCACTAGCAGATAATGCATCAATATATCTGTAGACAGTTCTTACATTTATTTCTAGTTTTTCAGATATTTGTTTTGCAGTAACTTTTTTATCTGAGTTTAATATCCATAATATAGACATTATATTATCAATTTTAGACATATAGTTTTACCCCTTCATATGTGTTTTATAAATTAATTATATAGGTTATTAGATTAATTTTCACAAAAAAATATTAGCAAATTGCTAATATTTTTCGTGGATTTCAATGTTGGAGATGATGGGAGTCTATAAGTGGTTATTTGATTGTTTTGTTGTTTTTTGTAAATGTAGGTATATAGCTATTTAGTTATGATGTTAGACTAATTTTTTTAATGCTCTTTTATTGTTTATTTTTGTAGTTGGAATATCCTTAGTGTATAATTTCCTACTCTCCAAAACCCTTGCTAATTCAATAATACAAATCAAACTCTCAATTAAATTTTTTAATGAATAGATAACTATTGTTTGTACTCATAACAATATATTATATATATTTTCTGATATATATGATTTATTTGCAACTGACTTAGTGCAATTTAAACTACTTTGTCTATAAACTCAGTTTTAATAAAATTATAATTTATTGCATTCACCTAATTTTTTAACAAGTTCGCTATATTCCTTTGTTAACATGATATTCCTCAACTACTTAAATTTTACTTGCTGTCCACCTTTAATTTCATAAACTATATTGTCCACATTAACCCATACAGATTGGACTGAAGGATTATACACAAAACTTCCATCCATAGAAAATATTAATCTATTAAAGGCATATAAATAATCAACTATTTCAATATTTGTAGCATACCAAATATCATCTCTATTTCCCATCTTCTGTGAGAATTCTTTGATTAATTCCCAATTATTATCCCTATTAAATTCATAACTATGTCCCCATACATAAAACATATGTAAATGCTGTGGTCTGTCCTTAATTAAAAATTCATTTGCTAATTCTAACAAATTTTTATTATGATGACATGTAGCTTCCCACTGATACAAGTCTGATGGCATATTAAAATTGCCACTACTTCCTGCTATTCTTCCATATTTAATATCAATATAAGGTAACATGTTTTTTATTTCTTCACTATATGATCCATTTGGATATGATAAACCTCTTACAGGATATCCTACTATAGACTCTAATTTTTTCCTATCTTCAACAATTTGATTAACAACCTGAGAGATAGGGCATCTTGCTATAGTGGGATGTGTTACGGTATGTGTTGCAACCTCATGTCCTTTATATAGTTCTTTAATCTCATCTTCTTTTATTCTACGTCCAAAGTTTTTAATATTATCATTAAAACTTTTATCTATATAACCAGAATTTAAATAAAATGTACCTTTGATTCCATTATCATTAAATATTTTTATAAGTCTTATATCCGCTTCACGACCATCATCATAACTCATCGTAAGTACCTTATTTTTTCCATCTGGAAAACACTGATGTATTGTTCTCATAATAATCACTCCATTCTAACTACTATTATACTTAATATTATGGAGGCATACTTACTATATACTTCTACATGTAAAATCTATAAATTTAAATTTATCTGGTCTATGTCTTGATACTGTATACTGAAACAAGGTTGTATCTTCAAGATATGTATAACTCCTTACAACCACAACCATGTTAAATTCTCTCAAATCTAGAAGTTCTATATCTTCATCAGTAGCCATCTCTACAGTAATTTCTTTTTTACCAAAACCTATCTTAAGTCCAAGCTCCCCTTCTATATATTCATATACAGATTTTTTTGCAGCTACTAAAGGAAGATTATTAATAATATTACGATTAAAGTAATCCTTATCTATTATAATTTTTTCTCCATCAATTTCTCTTACTCGTAAAAGTTTATATACTTCATCTTTCTTTCCTACTTGAAGCTTCTCCATTAATATAGTATCACCTTTTACTATCTCAAGATTTTCAACATATGTCTTACAATTTAATCCAAGCATACTATGTAATTCCTCAAAGCTTGTTATTCCTGACACAGGAAAATTAAACTTATGAATATCTAAAACAATCGCTGATTTACCTCTTGATTTCTTTATATATCCTTTTTGTTCTAAAATACTTAATGCTTTTCTAACTGTATCTCTAGAAACTGTATATTCACTCATAAGTTCGCTTTCTGTAGGCAACTTATCATGAGCTACATATTCATTTTTTTCAATTTTATTTAATATTTCATTATATACTTTTTCATATTTACTTTCCATATTCTATCACCATTTATATTGTAGCATTGTAGAAAATATATATCAATAAATTCTAAAGCATATAACTAGCTAAATAATCTAGTAAATTTAAAGAAACTATGTTATAAGTTTCTTCTTACTATTCTAACAGTTTTAAACATTTTCATTACAATAAAAAACTATAGACTCATAAGGCTTTAGTTCTATCTCATTAGAAAAATCTATACTTTCGTAATTAGATAAAATGCATTTAAAGTTATTTTTTCTCTCTTTTAAGATTATTCTTTCAAATGATGGATAAAAATTACATAACACTAAAAGTTCTTCATCATCTAAAATTCTTTTATATGCAAACACCCTATTATTATTTTCCAACAATGGCTTATATGATCCATTACTAATAACTTTATACTTTTTCCTTAACTCAATAAGTTTCTTATAATAATATAAAATACTATTTGAGTCTTTTATATCTTTTTCTACATTTATATCTTTATACTTATTACATAAAGATATCCATGGTGTACCTGTAGTAAAGCCCGCATTATCTGTACTATCCCATTGAACAGGAGTCCTTCCATTATCTCTAGAACGATTCATTATTATCTTCATAATCTCCTCATTGGATGAACCTCTATCCTTTAAAATATTATAATAGTTTATAGACTCTACATCTCTATACTCATTAATATCAGCAAAGTAAGCATTGGTCATTCCAAACTCTTCACCTTGATAAATATACGGAGTTCCCCTCATTAAATGAACTATAGTAGCCAACATCTTAGCTGATTCCTTGTGATATACACCATCATCTCCATATCTACTTACAATACGTGGCTGATCATGATTACACCAGAAAACTGCATTCCATCCATTTCCTTTTTCCATCCCTATTTGCCACTGATTTAATATATTTTTAAGCTCCGCAAAATCTAATTCTTTTAATGCCCACTTATTACCACCATCATAATCTGCCTTTAAGTGATGAAAGTTAAATACCATACTTAACTCTTTTTCTTTAGGATTACTATACTTAATACAATAATCAATGGTTGTTGAAGACATTTCCCCTACAGTTATTACATCTTCATCAAGCATAAAGGTATTTTCAGATACCTCTTTTAAATACTTATGAATGTTTTCTCCATCAGTATAAAGTCTTCTTCCATCACCTAAATTATCATCCTCAAAAACATTAGGCTTTGAAATAAGATTTATAACATCTAAACGGAAGCCTTTAACTCCTTTGCTCATCCAAAACCTAATAATATCAATAATTTCTTTTCTTACTTGTGGGTTGTCCCAATTTAAATCAGCTTGAGTTTTATCAAAAAGATGAAGATAATATTCATCAAACTTTTCAACATATTCCCATACACTTCCACCAAATTTTGACTCCCAATTTGTTGGTGGAATTCCCTTTGCTCTTCCTTTTTTGAAAATATAATAGTCCTTATATTTTTTATCTCCTCCAATAGCTTTTTTAAACCATATATGTTCTGTTGATGTATGATTAAACACCAAATCAAGCATAATTTTTATGCCTCTATCTTTAGTCTTTTTTATTAACTCTTCTAAATCATCCATTGTACCAAATCTAGAATCAATAGCTTTATAATCAGCTACATCATATCCATTATCATTTTGAGGAGATACATAACAAGGTGTCAACCATATATAATCTACACCAAGAAATTCAAGATAATCCAATTTTTCAATAATTCCTCTTAAATCTCCTATTCCATCTCCATTACTATCTTTAAATGATTTAGGGTATATCTGATAAACACAACTTGTCCTAAAGTCCTTCATTATTACTTTCACCTTCTCCTACTTATATACTAATATTACAAAACTTTATTAATTTCTTTAATTGGCTACTTAAAAAAATAAATCTATTTATCTTTAATTTTCGCAAGTTTTGTCTTTGAAAAAATTATAGTTAACACAAAAGTTAATACTATTGATACTACTGATGCTATTAAATAACTAAACATATTTTTTGGATTAATTGATAATATAGCTGGTATTCCTGTAACACCAATAGATACAGCAGTAGTTTTAGTTATAACTGATATCATTCCTGCAACACCAGAACCTATAAGAGCCGCTAAAAATGGATAAAAATACTTTAAATTAATACCAAATATAGCTGGTTCTGCAACACCAAGACATGCTGAAATACATGCTGGCACTCCTACTTGTTTAACTTCATTATCTTTTCTTTTTAAATACATATAGGCTAAAACTGCAGAGGCCTGTGCCATACCACAGAGTGCATTAATTGGCCAAATTGGTGTTCCACCCATAGATCCTATTAATTGTAAATCTATTGGAAGTATAGTGTGATGTAACCCAGTAATAACTAATAGACAGAATGAAAATCCATAAATACCTGCAAATAACCATGCAAAAGAAGAATCAAAGCCTGCTTGAATAACAGTTGCTATTCCATTCCCAATAGCCCAACCTATTGGTCCTAAAACTGTATGTGCTAATAATACTGAAATAATTACTGAAAACAATGGAACTACCACCATACTTATTGCATGAGGAGTAATCTTTTTGAATAGTCTTTCTAAATATACTAAAGTAAAACCTACAAGAATTGCAGGAACTATTTGAGCCTGATATCCAATCATTTCAACTTGTGCAAAACCAAAATTCCAGAAAGGAACTTCTGTTGAACCTACTGCATAAGCATTTAACAATTGTGGTGATACTAAGGTAATACCTGTAACTATACCTAAAATCTGAGTACCACCCATTTTTTTAGTTATGGACCATACGACACCAACTGGTAAGTAATGGAATACTGCTTCCCCTATTAACCATAAAAAACTATGTACTCCACTCCAAAATTGAGATATTTCAATAAGGGACTTTGTTCCATCTTCAAAAAATTTCATATCTCCAATAGTTGTTCTAAAAGCTAGAATTAATCCACCTGCAATAATAGCTGGAATTAATGGAGCAAAAATTTCTGACATATTAGTAATAATTCTTTGAAGTATGTTCATATTCTTCTTAGCTGCTTCTTTTACATTTTCTTTAGATTCACCTTGTACTCCTGATATTTCAATAAATTCTTTATAATAATTACCCACATCTGGCCCAATTATTACTTGAAATTGACCTGCTTGTGTAAACACACCTTTAACATTTTTTAACTCTTCAATCTTTTTTGTATTAGCTTTGCTGGTGTCATTAAGAACAAATCTTAACCTTGTCATACAATGCATTAAAGTTACAATATTTTCTTTTCCACCTAAGTATGCTAACATTTCTTTTACTTCGTTAGAATATTTACTCATCTCTCGCCCTCCTCTTTTATACGGATTACTTATTATTTTTTACAACTTATACGTATATGTTTTATTAAAATACTATCACATGTATTTCCTTATGTCAATGTTTACATTCCGTTTTTTACTATATATAAGTTTTTTCTTAATTAAATATAAATTGAATTAGAAAATTATTTTATATAATTCGATATTCCCCCAAAACTTATACGTATATGTTTTAGAAAATTTAAATATTGTATATTTTTATCTCTATTCTAACAATCTATACTAAACCATTCCTCTTGTTAATATCAAAAAAACTCTACTTAATTCTAAAAAATAAGCAGTAAATTTTTATTAATTTTTCTACTCATTATAATTCTTCTTTAAATATTTTTCCAACATATTACTAAGGTCTTTTATATTATCAATATTTGGTGAAACAAAAGTTATACCTACCAATTTTTAACTTTACCTTTTTATATTTATATTCATTTTTTAATAAAAAAAGATATTGACTATTTAGCCAATATCTTTTAATGGATTTAAACAGCGGAGACTATCCTCAAGAATAATACCCACGATTTTAATCTAATTTTTAATGGTTTATTTAACATAATCTTATAAATATTAAAATTTATCTACCTATAAAATTTCTCCATTAAATTTTATTACATTTTTATACCAATCAAAAGATTTCTTTTTATATCTTTTAAGAGTCCCGCTTCCATCATTATTTTTATCTACATATATAAATCCATACCTTTTTTTCATTTCTCCTGTTGTAAATGACACTGGATCTATACATCCCCAAACAGTATACCCTATAACATCAACACCATCAATTTCAATGGCATTTTTCATTTCCTTTATATGATTAGCCAAATATTCTATTCTATAATCATCATCTACAGTATTATCTGATTTTAATACATCCTCTGCTCCAAACCCATTTTCAACAATGAATATAGGAAGTTCATACTTATCATATAGTTGGTTAAGGTAAAATCGTAGACCTACAGGGTCTATATTCCACCCCCAATCAGAAGTTTTTAAGTATGGATTTTCAACTACATCAGCCTTTCCTGCTGAGTCATTACCTGTTGTTTTCATAGTTTTATCAGCTGTTACTACAGTAGTTAAATAATAACTACATCCAATAAAATCAACTGTTCCTTCTTTTAGAATTTTTTTATCTTCCTCTGTCATATCTAGATTATACTTTTTTCTTTCCCATAATTTTAGTGTATGTCTTGGATAATGACCTCTTACATGTACATCAGTAAACATAAGTTGTTCTCTATTAGATTCTACAAATTTAATCATATCCTCTGGATTGCAAGAATAAGGATAGCTTGGCATAGCTGCCACCATACATCCAATTTTAAACTCAGGGTTTATTTCATGACCTATCTTCACAACCTTTGCACTTGCTACAAATTCATAATGAGCTGCTTGATACATAACTTCTTCCCTGTCTTCCTGCTCTTCATAGATTATTCCCGAGTTAGTAAATGCATAAATAGGATTTGTAGTTATACTTTGATTATTTATTTCATTGAAAGTCATCCAGTACTTAACTTTATCCTTGTATCTATTCATTACCACTTCACAGAAGTTTACGAAGAAGTCTATTAACTTTCTATTTCTCCAGCCACCATAGTTTTTCACTAAATGATAAGGCATTTCAAAATGACTTAAAGTTATTACTGGCTCTATATTATATTTTAATAATTCATCAAATAAATCATCATAAAATTTCAATCCATCTTCATTTGGAGTTGATTCATTTCCCTTTGGAAAAATTCTAGTCCAAGCAATACTTGTCCTAAAACACTTATATCCCATTTCTGCAAATAATCTAATATCTTCTTTATAATTTTCATAAAAATTAATAGCTTCATGATTAGGATAATTTAAGCCCTCAAGCACTCCATCTGTTATCTTTCTTGGAACAGTATGAGTACCCGCAGTCATTACATCTGCAATACTTATTCCTTTTCCACCTTTATTATATCCACCTTCAACTTGATGAGCAGCAACTGCCCCTCCCCATAAAAATTCTTGATTAGATTTCATAGAAATATCTCCTCCAGTATAATTAATAAACAACTTTTATTACAGGTGTTCCAATTTTAATATGTTTATTTTCTTTAACTATTACATCTGCTAAATCATTTGTGTTAGTTAGTATTATTGGTGTAACAACACTATACCCTTCACCTTCTATTTTATCCTTATCGAAAGAAACAATCTTATCTCCTTTTTTAACTTTATCTCCTGCATTCATATGAGTAGTATAATACTTTCCATCTAACATAGTAGTGTTAAGTCCTACGTGTATTAATATTTCTACACCTTTATCAGAGGTAATCCCTATTGCATGCTTTGTAGGAAAAATAGTTGTTATTGTTCCATTTACAGGAGATACAACTTCTCCCTTTGAAGGTATTATTGCCATACCATTACCTATAGTTCCTGATGCAAATACTTCATCTTCTACTTCAGATAACTCTATTTGTAAACCTTCTATTGGAGATAATATTTCCTCTATACCATCTTCTTCATTAGAAACAACTTCATTACCTTCTTCACATTCTTCTTTACTTAATCCAAAGAAATATGATAATACTGATCCTAGTACTAATGCTGTTCCTATTCCTAATATATATCCTAGGAATGGTGTATAAACTGGCATTGAGAATATATTATGGAATACATATGCATTACAAGTAACACCAAATGCACCACATATGCCACCACCAATACCTCCTGCAATAGCTAATATTGGAATCATCCTTCTGTATCTTAATATAATTCCATAAATTATAGGTTCTGTTACTCCTGCTAAAATTCCTGTAACTGCTGTTGAACCTGCTAATACTTTTAATTCTGGATTTTTTTTAGATTTTCTAACCTTCATAAATAAACCTATTGCAATACCTATTTGAGCAAATACTGCTGCAACAGCTGCACCTTCTATTGGGTCTCCACCCATTGTAGCCAAGTTTTGTAAAGTAATTGGTGTGAAGCCCCAGTGTAATCCCAATACCGCTAAGAATGGCATAGCTATGCCTATTGCAGCTCCTGCAATTACTCTATTAAATTCAAATAATCCCATAAAAATATTTGATATTACATCACCAACAGTAGTTGCTATTGGTCCAAATAAAATCACAGTTAAAGGAACCATAACTAATAATGATATCATCGGTACTAAGAACAATTGTAAATCTTTTAATATAATCTTCTTTAAAAGCTTATCAACGTAATAATAAATAAATATAGCAACAAATATAGGGAACACACCAAAAGAATAATCAATTGGTGTTAC
This sequence comes from Clostridioides sp. ZZV14-6345, assembly GCF_020657775.1. NCBI lineage: Bacteria > Bacillati > Bacillota > Clostridia > Peptostreptococcales > Peptostreptococcaceae > Clostridioides > Clostridioides sp. ZZV14-6345. Next base: position 17,866 of record NZ_JAGWCX010000050.1, read on the forward strand.
TGGCATTCCAAAAAAGTTAGCACCACCTTTTGCTCCAATTAAAGCTGTAAAATTAGGATCTAACAAAGCTGCTCCTATCACTCCACCAACATATGGGTTTGTGCCAAGCTTTATAGCTAAAGTAATACCTAAGAATATTGGTAAGAAGTAAAATACAGCATTTCCAGCTGCTGATAATATAGCATAAGTGCTACTTGCATCAGACATCCATTTCATAGTGGTTAGTATTGTAAGTAATGCCTTAATCATACCTGCTCCAGCTAGTGCAGGTATTAATGGAGAAAATGCACCTGAAATTGATTCAAATATTCTAGAAACTATTGAAACTTTTTCTCCCTTTTCTTCAGTATTTTGTCCTTGTAAAACTGCTTTTTTTGTAATAGTTTCAAAGTAATCAGTTACTTTATTTCCAATTACTACTTGGTATTGTCCTCCACTATTTACTACAGATAGTACATCCTTAATTTTTAATAACTCTTCTTTGTTAGTTTTTGAAGTATCTTTCAGCTTAAAACGTAGCCTAGTTGCACAATGAACTAAACTAATAATATTTTCTTTTCCCCCTACATATTTTATAATCTCTTCAGACTCTCTTTCAAATTTCATACAATATACCCTCCATTTTCATAATTTTATGTATAAAAATAGACCTAAATCAATACAATTAGATATTAAAAACTAATTATACTAACTTAGGTCATGCCTGCCGAACAGTAACAATCCTACACTATTTACTTTATATTTGATAATCTATTTAAATGCAATGTTAAGTATAACAATTCATTTTCGCTAATTTTCCATTTATATGTCTTTTCAAGGAAGTTTTTTACTTTTTTTGCACAATTGTAATCACTTTTATATTTCATTTTTATTATATCTAATAATGATGTGTCTACATTTGTATTTTCACCTCTTAATTGCCTTTTTATAAAACACCTTAAATGGCTTATAAACCTTGTGTAGTCAAAGGAATATTCATTTATTTCAATTCCATAATGATACTTTATGATATCTAATACATTATCAATTATCTTAGTTAACAATAAAGTTTCTTGCATATCTTTTGTTTCTAACTGAGCATTTGCAAAGTGTATCGTAATAAAAGCTATTTCAGAGTCAGGAATATCTTTATCCAATTTTTTTCTTAAATATTCTACAGCTTTCTTACTAAAGTTATATTCATTAGGATATATTTGTCTTATTTCCCATTGAAGTGGGCTTTGAAACACTAATCCTTCATCCATTCTTTTTAGCATATAACTTATATGTTCCGATAATGTGATTAATATACTATCATTAAGATTATCGCCTAATTCTTCTCTTCCCATTTGAATAATTTCACTTACAAGCTCAACATCTTTTAAAGGTATCCTATCTAGCAGTAAATGTAATTCACTTAATGATTCCTCATTATTGAATATAAATTTTTTTTCAATTTTATCTATTTCAACTAAATCTTTAGTAAATTTATTAAATCCAATTCCTTTTCCCATTAATATTACTTCTTGTCCTGAATTATCTCTGGCAAATACAACATTATTATTAAATACTTTCTTTATAACCATAAACTACCTCCACTGTAAACAAAAATAGACCTAAAAAAGACTAATAATACTTTAAGAATTTACTAGAATTTTTAGGTCACGCCTGATTACATCTATCTCAGTAACGATCCTTTTATTTATCTGTATGATAACTTTATTTTCATTATAAATTATTAACTCTACTTAGTCAATATATAATTTCATATATATCTTTACTAGCTTATTCTTCTAAATATTCACTCATTCTACTTTTTTTTCATATAATTTATATAATCTAAGCATGTTAAAATAAATTTTACCCACAAGGGTCATAAAAGTACAAAGTCCTTGTTGTTATTTATTTATATTCTCATAATCCGTATAATTCTATGTTACGCAAGATAGTATTTTTTTAATATTTCTTTTATTATTTTCCAATTTAACTTAATTGATATTATTTAATTCACTTATAGCTAGTGTAGCTGCACCTAGCACACATGATTTTCCACCTAAATCTACTGCTACAACATAATCTTTCCTCATTCTTATTCTCCTTAAATTTCATTTATATTTCTTGTATTTTGTTTTCTATGTCATCCTTAATTGTTTCTATCTTTATCCCTAACATGAGTACCAACTAAATATCCACAGCTTTCTCCATATCCATCTATTATATCTGGTCTTATTATTTGTGCTTTTACTGCATCTATAAACCTGTTGTCATACGTTTCATCTAAGATATTTATCATTCCATTAATGTCCTCCAAACTTCTATAATCCATTGAAAGGATCTAAGATTGTTACTAATTGAGCTTCAGCATCACTTATTCCTGCATATAAAGTTGCTGTTTCATCATTGTTCCTTACTAAACCTCCACTAAATACCACATCAATTAAGTCTGTTCTTTTTGAAGGACCTTCTAAAAAATCTTTTCTAGTAGCTATTAATTCTATATCAGTGGTTTCACTAGTTTCTGGATTTAATATGAATACCATTGGATAATAATGTCTATCCTTATTATCATCAAAGCAAGCAATATGCCCCAAAATTCCAAGTCTTCCATCTTTTAATAAATGTGCTTCATTGGCTCCTCCCCACTCTAAATCAGTAAATTGATTTTTTAATAGGGGTGCGTTATCTATAGTATTTATAGTCAAATCATCTATTTTATTAACTATTGTAAATCCTATTTTACCTCTACCACCTTTACTTCCTTGTGGTCTAGTTAAAACTCCTATTTTTTTATTCTTTAACTCAACAAGTCTTAAATCCTTCATTCCAATTGGACCCTTGAAACACATTTCTAAGGAGTTGATATCTTTACCTTTATAAAATACAGTTCTCCATCCTAGTGAGTTTTCTATAGTTAGATGTGGGAATATTTCAACTCCACCTAATATTAATTCTCCATTTATAAAAGTAAAAAATGGGTCTTGTAAAGTGAATTTTTTAGTATTTTCTCTTGGTATCCATTTCCCATTCCTTTTAACAAAAAAATAAATTTCTGAGTGCTCACTGTCTCTATATTCTACTCTTCCTGCTATTACTAATTCATTTTCATCTATAAAAGGTGCACTTATATTATATACATCTTTTTCTCCTACATCTTCGAATACTATTTTTTCTTTTCTGTAGAATCTTACATCTTTTGCATTATATTCATTCAATAATTGTTTAATTGTTTTTAAACTAGACATATTTTACCTCTTAATCATTAATTTATTATATTTATAATTTATTTATATATATTGAGAAATCATATGGTTTTAATGTATTGCTTTCTGATGTGTTTAAGAGTTCTATTTTATCTATTTTTTGTGTATAATCCTCATTGCTAAAGTTGATTACAACATCTACAACTATATCATTGTATTTTCTTCTAAAGCTTAATACATCATTTTCTAAAATTAAATCTTCATAATCCCCATATAATAGCGCTGTTGTATTACATCTTATTTTTATTAATTCTTTGTATAAGTTTAATAAACTTTTATTATCTTTTGTAGCTTTTTCAACTGTTGTTTTATCTTTCTTATCTTCTATATTAATCCAAGGCTTTGCTTCACTAAATCCATAATTGATGTCATTATTCCACTGCATAGGACTTCTAGACTTGTCTCTAGAACTTTTATTTGATAATTTTAGAGCTTCATATTCTGACTTACCTTTTGCTATTTCTAATTTATATTTAGTTATTCCTTGTATATCATTCATTTTATCAATATCATAACAAACTAAGTCTTGCATACCTATTTCTTCACCAAAATACATAAATGGAACACCTTTAGTTGTCAAAAGTAAAGCTGCTATAGCCTTTTCTATCCCATTACAATTTCCCTTAGGATTAAATCGTGTTATACTTCTTCCCATATCATGACTATTAAAAAATATTGTAGGTATCTGTTTTTCATCATATTCTTCATTCATACATAGTATTTCTTTATATATTTTTTCTATAGAAAATTCGTCTATACTCCCTAAATTAAAATTAAACACAACATCTAGCAAGTTTTCACCACAATATGGCTTTAATTCATTAAAATCTTCTGAGCCTACTTCTCCCACAAGAAAAATATCTTCCTTAATGTCCCTAATATCTTTTACTAATCTCTTTATTATATCTAATACACCATCTTGATTCTTGTCATACTTATGTACTTGTTCACCACTTTCATCAAACGGATTATCAACATTTAAATCATCTTGTACTGTTAAGAAATTTATAACATCAAATCTAAATCCATCAATTCCAAAATCTATCCAGTACTTCAATACATCTTTCATGGCCTCATAAACCTTTGGATTTGACCAATTCAAATCTACTTGCTCTTTTGCAAAGGCATGATAATAGTACTCTTTTGTATTTTCATCATATTCCCATGCTTCTCCACCAAAAAAAGATTCCCAGTTATTCGGAATACTATTTTTCCAAATATAAAAATCTCTCCTTTCACTACCTATTGATGATTTTGACTCTTTAAACCAAGGATGTTCACTAGATGTGTGATTAAGAACTATGTCTATTATAACTTTTATACCTAAGTTATGAGCCTTATTTAAAAATTCTTTAAATTCTTCTAATGTTCCATAATCTTTATCTATATTATAATAGTCCGATATATCATATCCATTATCAACTTTAGGAGATGGATAAAATGGTGTTAGCCAAATCCCCTTTATCCCTAAATCTTTTAAGTAATCTAGTTTTGACGCTATTCCTTTAAAATCTCCTATTCCATCACCATTTCCATCCTTAAAACTAGGCATATATATTTCATAAAATACAGACTCTCTCCACCATTTATTTTGCATATATTTTTCCTCCAAAGTTCATTTTAACAGCTAGCTCGTTCTATAACTTCCACACCCATAACCAAATTCTCGGTCATCTCTTCTTTGTTGTTTAATCTCCAAAGCAATCGTTTAACAGCTTTCATTCCCATAAGTTCCTTATTTACTCTTACTGTGGTTAATTTTGGAACTAGCAGTGAATTCATAGCTATATCATCAAATCCAACCACTGCAATATCCTTTGGAACTTTATACCCTAAGTCTGCCAATGAAGTAATCAACATAATAGCTGCATTATCATTAGAACATACAAATGCTTCTGGTAATGTATCTATATTTTCTATAATTTCTTGAATTTTTTTATGCTCTCCATTTAATATATATTCTTCTATATCATTTAAAATTGAATATTTATGTATATCCTCTTTTACATTACTTTCTGCTGATGCAAATTTCTTAATAGCCTCTTTATAACCAAAATGTCTCTCCTTAACACTCAATGAATATTCCAAATCCCCAAAAAATCCTATCTTTTCATATCCTTTATCAAAAAGTAATTTTGTTATTTTAAAACTACCCATTTTATTATCTGTAAGTATACTATCAGTATTATAAAGTAATGATGCATGATCAACTAATACTACTGGTATACTGTATTGTTTTAGTTTAAATAAGTAATCATCATCTATTGCTCCTATTACTACTACTCCACATACCTTCTTTGTTTCTATACAGCTAGGAATATTTTTTGAATCATCCTTTATACAAGTTATAATATCATAGTTATTTTTACTAGCTTCATCACTTATTCCTTTCATTACCTTAGAATAAAAAGTATTGTCTTCAAAGTAAATTTTTTTAATGATTACACATATATTTTTTTGTGCATATGATTTTACAAATTTAGGAGATTTCTCTAAATAACCTAGTTCTTCTGCCACATTTAATACCATTTTTCTGGTTTCTTCACTTACACCTACCTTATTATTTAAAGCTAAAGATACCGCATTTATAGATATATCTAATCTATTTGATATATCCTTCATTGTTATTCTTCTCATAAATTGACACTCCAAATTCTATATAATTCAAGGCCATTGGTCAATAAATCAACCAATAGCCTTTGATTTCATTAAATCTCTAACATTGCAAATATATCTTCAATCCTTATATCCGCTCTACAAACTTTATCATCTGCTGCACCATAATATATCTTTACAAACCCATCTTCAAATACACATCCACATGTAAATACTACATTTCCAAAGAATCCTTCTCTTTCATAATCTGCATCAGGCTCTAGTATAGGCTTATTTGTCTTCGATAATATTTTACATGGATTATTTTTATCAAGTAGGAATGCTCCTAAGCAATATCTATTATTCCTATCTGCTGCATGGTAAATTTTAACCCATCCTTTTTCAGTTAAAAATGGTACTGCCCCACCACCAACTCTTCCATTTTCCCAAGAATCTTTATTTGTTACACCATAAAAATATTTTTGCTTACCCCAGTGTATTAAATCTGGAGATTCTGCTATCCACATATCAGGTGTACCTATTGAATAAGGTACAGGTCTATTATATGCAATATACTTTCCATCTATTTTTTCAGGGAAAATAGTTACATCTTTATTTTCAGGTGCAAATATTATACCATGTCTTTCATAGCTAATAAAATCTTTAGTAGATACTAATGATGTTGCTGCCCCATTTCTTGTTACTGATGTATAATTTATATAGTAAATTCCATCTATTTCAGTTATCCTTGGGTCTTCTATTCCCCATTCTTCTTCTGATGCTATTGGTTTTATAAATGGTTCATCATCTATTTTAAAGTTTTCTCCATCTTTTGACCTTGCTACTCTAATGTGTGATAATGATGTCAAATACGCTATTTTTTTAGCTCCTTTATTATCTATTGTCCATAAAGAACGTGGGTCTGAGTAGTCATATTGTATATCTACATCCTTATTAAAAGATATTACTTCTATAATATCTTCTCCTTCCTTATTAACTACTATAGGAACCTTTACTTCCTTATCTAAATCAACTTTAACTGATTCTGCTACCCTACAAAGTAAAATATATTCATTATTATATTTACAAACTCCACAATTAAATACACCATCCACTCTAAAATCTTTTCTACTTGGTTTTACATCACTTGTTTTTATTAATGGATTATTTTTACTTCTTATTACATTTATATTATTCATTATTTTCCCCCTACTATTTAAGCATAAAGTTTATTCCTTCTTTAAAATGTTTAGAAAAACAAAGGAACATAATTATTATCGGTAATGTTAATATCACTGAAGCTGCATACATTGGCCCTGGTAAATTTCCCATAGGTTTAAATTGTGTAGATATTAAAACATTTAGTGTTTGCATATCTATCTTTGGTGAAATTAACATATCCCACATAAGTTCTCCCCATCTACTCATAAATGTAGATAAAAATACTATTGTTGTAACTGATTTTGTTACTGGAAATGCAATACTACCTAATATTCTTAATTCTGAAGCACCATCTATTCTAGCTGCTTCAAATACATCATTAGGTAATGATTTAAAGTAATTTATGTACATAAATATTCCCCAAATAGATACTGATAGTGGTATTATCATTCCTATATAAGTATTAGTTAATGGTTTTGTTAACATATATCTTGGTACTAATAGGATTATTACTGGGAAGAACATTTGGAATAAAAGTGTATTCATTATAAATTTTTCACCTTTAAATTTTTTCATTTTTGATACTGAGTATCCAACAAGTAAACCTACTACTACTGACATTATTGCTGTAGGTAAAGATACTATAAATGAATTAATTAATGCCTTTATCCACATACTTGCAGTTGCTCCACTAGTTCCACCTAACAAATACTTATAGCTACTTAAATCAAAGCTAGTTGGCACTATAACTTTATCAACTTGCTCCCATGAGGAAAATGACTGAATTATCATATAGTAATATGGGAATAAAGATATAGCTAATATTATTAAAGTTGCTATTACAACTAAAATTTTAGTTACTTTCTTTTTATTGCTCATAATTCTCAACCTCCCTTTATTTTTATGCTCCATACTTAGCATTAATTTTATCCATAACTACACTTAATATTTTAATAGTTACAAATATATGAACCGCATTGGCTATTGCTATAGCAGCACCATATCCAGATTGGAAGTTGGTGAATGATGTATTGTATATTTCTAGTTGCCAAGTTGTAGTTGCTAAATTAGGACCACCACCAGTTAATAAATATGGCTCAGTAAATATCCCAAACGCTAAACCTGATGCTAAAACTAAAACTGTTGTTAAAGTAGGTAATATCATTGGCAATATTACTCCTGTAAACTTTTTGAATCCATAAACTCCATCTATTTTACATGCATCATGCACATCATCTGATATAGATTCTAATGCTGATAATATAAATAGTGCATAATAACCTGACATTTTCCAAACAATTATTCCTATAATTATAGCAAAAGCCCATCTAGAATCTCTAAACCAATCGATATTAATTCCATTATCACTTAAAAATACACTTAAAGCCGAATTGTAACTAAAAAAATATCTTACTACTACTGATACTGCTACCCCTGAAGTTAGATAGGGTATAAAAAATAATACAGCTATAAAGCCCTTTATTTTATCTGGTAAGTTATAAACTAGTAATGCAATAATCATTGCAACAACAAATGATAATACAACAATAGGTACTAGATATTTAAACGAATTAAAAAAAGCTGCCTTTATTTTTGGATCACTAAACAATCTAACAAAATTATTTATTCCTACAAAGTTTTTATTACTAGACATTAAATTCCAATCTGTAGTTGATAACCAAATAGCCCATCCTAGTGGAATTAAGAAATATATTAAAGAATAAACCAAGTAAGGTACATTGAAAAGCCACCCTAAAACTACACCTTTATTACTTAAACCTTGTATTTTTTTCTTCATCTATCATCTCTCCTTTATAATAAAGCGAAAATAAGATAGCTTATTTTCGCTTTATCTTTTTGACTTTACTCCAATCCACCAGCTTGCTTCATAGCGTCAAATGCTTCATCAACATACTTAGTTGCATCAGTAGGTTTTAGACTAGTTGACCCCAATGTTGTTTCAATATATGCTGCTAAAGGTCCACCTAAAGCTTCTTGAATTTCAGCCATTTTTCCATGTGGCATACCTGGAACCGCATTTGACACTTCTTGTGCTAATGCTTTTAATTCAACATTTTCATCCAAGTAAGATTTGAATGTATCATTTTCTACTAAATCTCCTCTAACAGGTAACATTGTTGTTGCTTGAACCCATTCTAAATCAGTTTTTGAAGAGTTTTCTTCACTGTATAACCACTTAACAAATTCCACTGCACCTTGATGTATCTCATCTGTAATATTTGCGTCTTTGTATAAAACTAAACCTTTTGAATCAGCAAAATTATATGCTGTATCACCTTCATTCTTCACTATCATTGGACCAAATACATAATCTTCACCATATACCTTACCACCTTCTCTAAGAACACTGATTTCCCATGGTGCTGCTATAGAACATAATGCTTGAGGTTTTTCTTCTGCCCATAAGTTAGGTATTTCTTGAGTTAATAAAGTATCTCCCATTGTTCCAAAAAATTCAAATGTTTCTTTTGTTACTTCTTTGTCTAAAACTAATTTATTACCTTCAACCCATGGTTTTCCTCCACTAAATGATAAATAAATGTTTTGGAAATCATTCCATCTATCCCACCAGAAATCCGGTCTTATAAGTTGATTTCTATACATAATATGACTTACACCAACTTCTTTCATCTTATCTTTATTCGCTCTAAATGTTGTTATCAATTCTTCAAATTCTGCCTTTGTTGTTGGAGGATTATCATATCCTAATGCTTTTAATCCTTTTGAATTCCATTGTAATACCATTGGGTTAACATACTGAGGAATAACATATTGATTTCCTTCTATTTGCCAACCTTCTATAACGTCTTTAATATCCTTATTTTTTACTACAGCTTTAAACCATTCCTCTTCTTCTAAATTGTATATTGCATCAGAATCTGCTAATGTTGCTGCAAAACCTCTATTTATATTTTCTGATATTGCTGGAGCTGTATCTGTAGCTAAAGCATTTTGTATTCCCGCCTCTGATGACGGTGTTTCAGGCATTTGCTGTACTTCTACCTTCACAACTTTATCATTAATTTTTATTTCTTCACTATTAAATTCTTTTGCCTTACCTTCCCAAAAATCATATTGAACTTTTTGTGGTGATGACCAAAAACTTACTATAATCGCATCTGATGTACTCGTATCATTTTTAGTGCAACCATTCAATGTTCCAATCATAATACTTGATAACACTAATAAGGCAATCCCCTTTTTTACTCTTTTCATTACATATTCCTCCCCATTGTAAATAAGTTTCTAGTAATATCTCACTTTAAAAGTACTTTAATTCAAACTTTAACCCAGTACTTAATGCAAACCTTTTCACTCTTATTTTAAATCTATTTTACTTTAATTTCTATTTATTTTTACTTTAATTTTAATTTATTTTGCAACTTTAATTTATATGGCTTAACCACTATATCTGTAGGCTCTATTATTATGGCAAATATAAAATTATAACTTATTCTCTACTTATAATTTTAAATCTCCCCCTATTGTGTTATTTAAGCAACAAAAAAGGAATTTAGCATCTATTAAAAGTGTAAATTCCTTTTTTGTTAAAATAATCATCCAAATTAAAAATAATCTTATTAGTTACATTTCCACCAATTATAGCTATATCTTATCCTTTTTTATAATTATCCATAACCCTACTTCCAAGTACTATAGCTTTTTCTATTTCTCCAAATTATTCTAAAGCTTTATGTATATATGAGATACCTCTATCTAATAATCCAAACATACTATAATTCCTCTGATAGTTTATTATGCATATTATATAACTCTGGTAAACAAGCTAGTAATATTTCTTTAGCATCTTTTCTGCTATTCATCATTTTATTGAGCACGCTGAATAACTGGTATATTAAAATCTAAAACCATCTTTTTTATTTGCCTTGATAAGTCAGCAAGTTTAACTTCTCCTACTTCTTTACTTTCATAATCCAAAATTTTCGAGTAATTCATTATAACTAAACTAGGTTTAATACTCTTTCTCTCTTTATTCCTGATACTATATTTACAAAGTTATTTATATAAAGACTATTTACTTGACTTATTATGCTTAAAGCTCGTATATATTTGACTATTTGCTAAGCTTCTATGAAACACTAGAAACTTCTGAAGTTATAAAATTCTTATTAGAGAAATGTATTACATTCTTTGATTGATATAACTATAAATCATATAAGAAACTGTTTAAAAATGGCAACTAAAGGAGCTAATGGAGAAAACTCTATCATGAAATATAAATATGGTTGGCGTTCCCGTATAATGATTGCTTAAAATGAAGATGGAAAACCAATAAGAAAAAAATTCAATTTAACAGTTAAAAGAACACTTCAAATAACATATTTTATAGATAAAAATGTAGATATAGAACTTAAGGTATTAGATCAAAAAATAAAGACATCAAATTCCTACAGAATGGTACCTATTTCAAAAGACATTTTAAATAAATTGAAATAACATAAAGTAAATCAAAATACAGATATATTAAAAGTTGGAAAATTATATAGAAATAATAATTGAGAGTTTTTCAATAAATTAACTCCCCTTATAAATAATAAAAGACCTTTAAGGAATCTAAAATCTATACTAAATAACTTAGATATAGAGTTTATAAAGTTTCACTATCTTAGAAAAACTTATTGAACTAGATTTTTTGAAAATGGTGTATCTCATAAAACGGTACAAGTTTTAATGAGTATTATAATGTATTAATAAATTTAAATATATATACTCAAATAATGACAGATAAGAAGGTAGAAACTGTATAAAAATTGAATAAAATATTTTTATTGTAAAAATTAAATACATAAAAATATTTTAATTTCATATAGTTGATTACAAAATCAAAATAAGGATACAAATTAATT